>JAEULC010000051.1 GCA_016792605.1 Rhodospirillales bacterium | reverse complement strand
GCCGAGGCCTATGGCGCGCGCGGCGAGGCGACGCGGCTCGCCGGCAAGCTGCATTCGCGGCTGCGCTACGGGCGGATCGACTCGATCTTTCACGACGGGCTGCACGAGTTCCTGACCGACTTCGTCGCCCGCAACGCGCGGCTGTCGGACGAGATCGGCCGCCAGTTCCTGATGGCGTGAGGGGGAAGATGCGGTTCGACGTCACCCACACGACCCGGTTCACCTTCGCCGAGCCCTGCGGGTACTCGATCCACCAGTGCCGGCTGACGCCGCGCGTCGGGCAGACCCAGCGCCTGCTCAACTGGGAGATCCGCACGCCCGGCAAGGGCCGCGACTGGACCGACGGCTATGGCAACATGGTGCGCAGCTTCTCGCTGGTCGAGCCGCACGATACGATCGAGATCAGTGCGCGCGGCGTGTTCGAATGGGTCGAGGGCGGGCCGCCCTACCTGGCCTTCGGCGAGGCCGAGGCCCTGCCGCCGGTCTACTGGCTGCGCAACCACGGCCTCGCGGCCCACGAGGCGACGATCGAAACCTTCGTGGACGACCTGCGGCCGCGCGCCGCGGACAGCGCCGATCGCATGGACCTGCTGCACGCGCTGGTGCAGCGCATCGCGGGGCGGATGGAGTATCGCGTCGGCGCCACCACGGTCGAGGCGAGCGCGGCCGAGGCGCTGGCGCGCGGCGCCGGCGTGTCGCAGGACTTCGCGCACCTGTTCGTCGCCTGCTGCCGGGCGCTGGGCATTCCCGCGCGCTATGCCAGCGGCTGCGTGAACAAGGACAAGCTGGCGCATGTCAGCCGGCTCGGCCATGCCTGGGCCGAGGTGCATGTGTCCGACCTCGGCTGGGTCGGGTTCGATCCGGCCAACGGCGTGCGGGCGACCGGCGAGTACTTGAAGCTGGGCATCGGCCTGGACTATGCCGAGGCGGCCCCGGTCACCGGCCGGCGCTTCGGCGGCGGCGAGGCGGCGATGGAAGTCGACGTTTCGGTCGACCGGATCGGCTAGGATGCCGGGCTCCGCTTCTTTCGGGATCAGTCCATGACCTATTGCGTTGGCATACTGCTCAAGACCGGGTTGGTGATGCTGTCGGATTCGCGCACCAACGCCGGCGTCGACAACATCGCGTCGTTCCGCAAGATGACCGTGTGGGAACAGCCGGGCGAGCGCGTGATCGGGCTGATGAGCTCGGGCAACCTGGCGATCAGCCAGGCCGTCGTCACCTACCTGGAGGAAGGGCTGGGCGAGGGCGGCGATACAATCCTGACCGTGCCCAGCCTGTTCAAGGCGGCGCAGCTCGTGGGCCAGGCGGTGCGCGCGGTCTATACCGAGGTCGGCGGCACGCTGGAGGCCAAGGAGCCGGGCGCGTTCAACGTCTCGCTGCTGCTGGGCGGCCAGATCAAGGGCCGGCGCTGCCGGCTGTTCCAGGTCTATTCGGCCGGCAACTTCATCCACGCTTCCGACCGCACGCCGTTCTTCCAGATCGGCGAGCACAAATACGGCAAGCCCATTTTGGACCGCGCGCTCGCCTACGATACCGAGCCGCGCACCGCGGCCAAGCTGGCCCTGCTGTCGATGGACTCGACCCTGCGCTCCAACCTGTCGGTCGGCCTGCCGCTGGACCTGATGATCTACCGCACCGACGCGCTGAAAACCGAGTTGCGCCGCAGCATCGACGAGGGCGATCCCTATTTCGAGCAGATCCGCCAGGGCTGGTCGAGCGCGCTGCGCAACGCCATCAAGGCCATGCCCGACGTCCCCTGGTAGGCGCGGGCGCCCCGCCCCCGGGTGCGCAGGCAATACCCCTGATCCTCGCGGCGATGTGAACCCCGGCGAGCGCCCGCGGCCTCGCCGGATTCCCTGATTTGGCCTAGGCTGCAGGCCACAAGAACGAATGCGTGGCCGCCCGTGCGGGACGGCCCCGGGGTGAACGGCGCCGTACCCGGGCGCGGGAGAAGGGGACGATTACATGGTCGCTATCAAGGTCAATGGCACGACGCACCAGGTGGATGCGGCGCCCGATACGCCGCTGCTTTGGGTGCTGCGCGACAATCTTGGCCTGACCGGCACGAAGTACGGCTGCGGCATCGCCCAGTGCGGCGCCTGCACCGTCCATATCGACGGCAACCCGACCCGCGCCTGCGCCACGCCGCTGAGCGCCGTCGGAACCTCGGCCGTGCTGACCATCGAGGGCCTCAGCAAGGACAAGAGCCACGCGGTGCAGAAGGCCTGGATCGCCGAGCAGGTGCCGCAATGCGGCTTCTGCCAGTCCGGCCAGATCATGGCCGCGGTGTCGCTGCTCGAGAAGACGCCGAAGCCGACCGATGCCGACATCGATGCGGCGATGACCAATATCTGCCGCTGCGGCACCTATCAGCGCGTCCGCGTCGCGATCCACCGCGCCGCCGGCAACAAGGCTTAGGGGGGACGCGTCATGACCGAACTCAACACGCTCTCCCGTCGCGACTTCATCGCCGTCTCCGCCGCCGCCTCGGGCGGCATGGCGATCGGCTTCCACCTGCCGGGCCGCGCCGAGGCATCGACGGCCAAGGGCGCCGAGCTCAACGCCTGGGTCACGATCGGCAGCGACGACACGGTGACGATCCGCGTCCACCGTTCCGAGATGGGCCAGGGGTCGTCGACCGCGATCCCGCAGCTCGTCGCCGAGGAGCTGGAGTGCGACTGGTCGAAGGTGCGGATGGAGTTCGCCTCCGTCATGCGCCATATCCGCGAGAACAAGGTCTATGTGAGCTTCGCGACCGGCGGCAGCCGCGCGATCCGCGACTCGCACACCTACCTGCGCAAGGCGGGCGCGACGGGTCGCGAGATGCTCAAGATGGCGGCCGCCCAGTCCTGGGGCGTGCCGGTGGGCGAGCTCAAGACCGAAAAGGGCTTCGTCCTCCACGCCGCCTCGAACCGCCGCGCGAGCTACGGCTCGCTGGCCGAGGCCGCGGCGAAGATGACGCCGCCGGCAGAGGTGAAGTTCAAGCCCGACGCCGAGTGGACCATCGCCGGCAAGTCGCCGGCGCGCTTCGACGTGCCGGAGAAGGTCGACGGCAGCGCGATCTACGGCATGGACGTCAAGGTGCCGGGCATGGTCCACGCCGCGATCAAGCAGGCGCCGGTGTTCGGCGCCAAGCTCGCGAGCGTCGACGAGGCCAAGGTCAAGTCGATGCCCGGGGTGCTGGCGGTGGTCAAGCTGCCGGGCGACGGCGCGGTGGCGGTGGTCGCCGAGCGCTTCTGGCAGGCCAAGACCGCGCTCGACGCCCTGCCGATCGCCTGGAACGAGGGCGACAACGCCAAGGTGCAGCAGGCGACCATCGTGGACCGCCTGAAGCAGGGCCTGGTCGAGCCCGGCGCCAAGGTGCGCCACGAGGGCGACTTCGACGGCGCCTTCGCCAAGGCGGCCAAGAAGATCGAGGCCGAATACTTCGCGCCGTTCCTCGACCATGCCTGCATGGAGCCGATGAACTGCACCGCCCACGTCAAGGCCGACGGCGTCGAGGTCTGGGTTCCGACCCAGAACATCGAGGGATCGCTGGCGGCGGCGGCGGAGGCGGCCGGCGTGACACCCGACAAGGTCACGGCGAACCTGACCCTGCTCGGCGGCGGCTTCGGCCGGCGCGGGCGCCAGGACTACGTCACCCAGGCGGTGCATATCGCCAAGGCTGTCGGCAAGCCGGTGAAGCTGATCTGGAGCCGCGAGGAGGACATCCAACACGGCACCTACCGCCCGATCAGCATGGGCAAGCTCCAGGCCGGGCTGGACGAGAAGAACGAGCTGACGGCCTATGCGCACAAGGTCTCGGGCCAGTCGATCTTCTCCCACCTGCTGCCGCATCTGGTGAAGGACGGTTGGGACGCCTCGTCGATGGACGGGACATACAACCAGGCCTACAAGATGCCGAACTGCAAGTTCGACTACGTCATGCGCAACTCGCACGTGCCGGTCGGCTTCTGGCGCTCGGTCGGCAGCTCGCAGAACGCCTTCATCACCGAGTCCTTCATGGACGAGGTGGCGCATGCCGCCGGCAAGGACCCGGTCGAGTTCCGCCGCAACCTGATCCAGCACAACAAGTCCTGGCTCAACGTGCTCAACATGGCGGCGGAAAAGGGCGACTGGGGTAAGCCCCTGCCCAAGGGCAAGGGCCGCGGCTTCGCGATCAACGCCTGCTTCGGCAGCATCACGGCGCATGTCGTCGAGGTGACGGTCTCGCAGCGCGGTCAGGTGAAGGTCGATCGCGTCGTCGTCGTGCTCGACACCGGCCATGCCGTGCACCCGGACAACATCGCCGCCCAGAACGAGGGCGGCGTCGCCTACGCGCTCTCGGCCATGCTCTACGGCGAGATCACGATTAAGGACGGCCGCGTGGAGCAGAGCAACTTCCACGACTATGAGAGCATCCTGATCGACCAGATGCCGAAGGTGGAGAGCTATCTCAGCCTCACCCAGGGCGACTGGTGGGGCGGGGTGGGCGAGCCGTCGATGGCGCCGCTGATGGCCGCGACCTGCAACGCGATCTTCCAGGTCACGGGCAAGCGCATTCGCTCGCTACCGCTGAAGCATCACGACCTGAAGTGGGCGTGATGCCGCGCCGCGTCGGCCGCCGCACCGTTCTCGGCACCGCCGCTGCGCTCGCGGCGGTGGGCGCCGGGACGCGGCCGGCGGCGGCGCAGACCATCGCCCCGGTGTCGCTGGCCGCGGTGTTGAAGCCGGTCTTCGGCGACAAGCCGATCCAGCAGGGCAAGGTGGTGCTGAAGCTGCCGGTCGTGGCGGAGAATGGCGGCTCGGTCGCGGTCGGCGTCGGCGTGCCGGGGACGGAGATGCCCCGGCGCCTGGTGCTCGTCGCGCCGCAGAACCCGCAGCCGCTCGCGACCGAGATCCATTTCGGCCCGCGTGCCGCCCGGGCCGAGGCGACCATGCGCCTGCGCCTGGCGCGCTCCCAGGCGGTGGTCGCGGCCGCCGAGATGCCGGACGGCTCGGTCTGGGCGACCAGCGCCGAGGTGGTCATCACCTCGGGCGCCTGCATCGAGCTGGGCGAGTGAGGCCGTCATGGCGATGAAGGTCATGGTCAGCGTGCCCGCCACCGCCAGGAAGGGCGACGCGGTCGAGATCAAGGCCATGGCGATGCACCCGATGGAGAACGGGCTGCGCCGCGACAATGACGGCAAGGTGATTCCGCGCTTCATCCTCAGGAAGTTCGAGTGCCGCTACAACGGCGAGCTGGTGGTGGACTGCGACTGGCACACGGCGATCTCCGCCAACCCCTACCTGTCGTTCTTCGTCAAGGCGGTCGACAGCGGCAAGATCGAGTTCGCCTGGACCGACGACAACGGCGCGGTCGAGCGCCACACCGCCACCATCGCCGTGACGTGAGGCGCGTCCTCGCGCTGCTCCTGCTGCTGGCGCTTCCGGCGCTCGCCGCCGACAGGCCGCCGCGTTCCGGCCTCGACTACGCGACGCCCGGCGTACGCGCGATGCAGGCGGACGACTTCGCCAATCCCGGCATGCTGTGGGTGCAGGAAGGCCTGGCGCTGTGGGACAGGCCGGGCGGCATGGGCGGCACGAGCTGCGCGTCCTGCCACGGCAGGATCGAGGGCTTTGCCGGCATCGCCTATCCGCGCCGCGACCCGCGCGATCCCGACAAGCTCATGAATCTCGAGACCCGGATCGAGAAGTGCCGCCTCGACAACATGGGCGCGCCCCCCTACGGCTACGAAAGCCGCGAGCTCGTGGCGCTGACCGCCGCCGTCCGCCACCAGGCGCGCGGGCGGCCGGTGGCCGTCGTCGAGGATGCCGACGCGATCGCGGCGGGGGAGAAGGAGTTCCGCCAGCGCCGCGGCGCGCTCGACCTTGCCTGCGCGCAATGCCACGAGGCGAACGCGGGCAAGAAGCTGCGCGACGAGACGATCAGCGAGGGCCAGACCAACGGCTTCCCGGCCTACCGCCTGCGCTGGCAGGGCGTCGGCTCGCTGCATCGCCGCTTCCAGGTCTGCAACCAGGCGGTCGCGGCCGAGCCCTATCCGCTCGGCAGCCAGGAATACATCGCGCTGGAATGGTACCTGGCGAAGCGCGGCGCGGGGCTCCTGGTCGAGACGCCAGCCGTGAGGCAATAGCGCCTACTGCCGGGCGGCGGCGAAATAGTCGAAGCGACGCTCGAGCCAGGCGAAGACGGCGTCGATGGCAAAGGCGAGCGCGAACAGCACCAGCAGCAGCGCCCACATGTGCTGCATCAGGAAGTTCGAGGAGTAGATCTCGAACAGGTGCCCGAACCCCACGACCGAGACCAGGAGCTGGCCGATGATCACGCCCTTGACCGCGCGGATCAGGCCCAGGCGCACCCCGGCCAGGATCTCGGGCAGGGCGGCCCAGAGGTGAATCTTGAGGAAGGCCTGCAGCGGCGTCGCGCCGTAGCTTTTCGCCATCTCGTCGAGCGACGGCGAGACGTGGAGCGTGCCGGCGCGCGAATCCAGCATGATGATCCAGATGGCGAACAGCACGACGGTCAAGACGATCGTCGTCTCGCCGAAGCCGAACAGCGCCATGATCACCGGCACCAGGGCCGACAGCGGCGCGCTGACGAAGACGTTGACCCAGGGCAGCAGCAGGCGGTCGAGCAGGGGCACGCGGCCCATCAGCGCGCCCAGCGGCACGCCGACGCCGATCGCGATCGTCGATCCCAGCAGGTAGGCCCGCGCGGTCAGCGCCAGGGACTCGGCGAAGCCCTCCGTCGGCACGATCTCCGCCAGCCTGGCGAAGACCTCGGTCAAGGGCGGGATCAGGATGGTCAGGTGCGCGCGGCCGACGATCTCCCACAGCGCCGCCCAGAGCAGCAGCGAGGCGGACATCGGGATGCGGCGGCCGAACAGGGTCATTGCCTCAATCCACGTACTGCTTCAGGCCCTGCCAGATCGACTCGACGGCGTCGAGATAGGCGGGGTGGCGGCGGATGCGGTCGGGCGCCATGTCGCGGGCGATGTCGGGCGCGATGACCTGCGATACGCGGCTTGGCCGGCGCGACAGCAGCACCACGCGGCTGGCGACATAGACCGCCTCCTCGATCGAGTGGGTGACGAACAGGAAGGTCTTGCGCTGGTTGGCGACGAGCGACAGCAGGTCCTCCTGGAACTTGCGCCGTGTCTGCTCGTCGACGGCCGAGAAGGGCTCGTCCATCAGCAGCACCTCGGCATTCACCGCGAGCGCGCGCGCCAGGCCGACACGCTGGCGCATGCCGCCCGACAGCTCGTGCGGGTAGCGCTTCTCGAAGCCCTTGAGGCCCACCTCGGCGACATGGCGCTCGGCGATCGCCTCGCGCTCCGACCGCGCGACGCCGCGCAGCTCAAGCCCGAAGGCGACGTTGCGCAGCACGGTCGCCCAGGGCAGCAGCGCGAAGTCCTGGAACACGAAGGCGCGCTCCGGCCCCGGGCCGCTGACCTTGCGCCCGTCGACGAGGACCTCCCCCTTGGTGGCCGGCAGCAGCCCGGCGATGATCTTGAGCAGCGTGGTCTTGCCGCAGCCCGAGGGTCCCAACAGCGCCGTCAGCTCGCCGCGCGGGAAGTCGAGGTCGATGCCGCTCAAGGCCTCGACGCCGCCGGGATAGGTCTTGGTGATGCCGCGCACGGACACCATCGGCTCGGGGGCCGGGGCGGGGGCAAGCGGCAGAATTGCGGCGGTCATCGCGTACCTCGCTTCTCGGGCCGGAACAGGGTGGCCTCGACGCGGTCGAGCGCGCCGATGAACAGGACGGACAGCAGGATCACCGTGGCGATGGCGGCGAACATCTTCGGGTAGTCGGCGATCGACTGGTTGTAGGTGATGAGGTCGCCGATGCCGGTCGGGCTGATCAGGAGCTCGGCCAGCACCGCGCCGATGAAGCCGGCGGCGAGGCCGAGGCGCAGCCCGGCGAAGATGATCGGGCTGGCGGCCGGCAGGATGATCTTGGCGATGAGCTGGCGGCGCGAGCCGAGGAAGGCGCGGCCCATCTCGACCATCGAGACCGGCGTGTGCCGGATCGCCTTGAACGAGTTCAGCACGATCACCGGCACGGCCATGATGCAGACGGTCATCACCTTGCTGGTCAGGCCCACGCCATAGGCCAGCACCAGCAAGGGGATCAGCGCCGCCAGGGGGGCGGCCTGCAGCACGATGAAGACCGGGACGCCCAGCCACTCGGCCTTGCTGCTGAGCCCCATGGCGACGCCTGCCGCGATGCCGAGCAGCGCGGAGATCGCGATGCCGAGGACGAGCGGCGCGAGCGTGATGCCGACGGCGGCGGGCAGGGAGCCGTCGAGCAGCATCGCCCAGGCCGCCGCCATCGTCTCGCTGAACGCGGGAAAGGCCGGGCTGACGGGCTTTCGCCCGGCCCATTCCCAGGCACCCAGGACCAGCGCCACGGAGGCGAGGCGCATCATGGCGCTGCGCTGCCCTCGGCTCAGCTGCCGATCTTCTTGCGGGCGCGGTCCAGCGGCCCGAGGTTCCAGAAATCCTCGAGCTTCAGCGCCTCGACCGGGCCCTGGAGCTGGCCGGCCTCGACATAGAACTCGAAGTCCGTCTTGACCGCCGCGGCGCCGCCGCCCTGCGGGCTGAACACGCCTTCCTTGACGCCCTGGGCATAGAAGCCGGGCACCTTGTCGACCACCTCTTTCGGCTGGTCCTTCAGCAGGCCGCGCTTGGCGCGCTCCTGCTCGACGATGCCGGGATTCTTCGCCATCTCGGTCCACAGCCGCGCGAACTCCTCGACCAGCAGGTCGACCTTGGCCGCGTTCTTCTCGATGTAGTCGGTGCGGGCAAAGAGGATCTCGTCGCTGGCCGCCTGGTCGAGCTTCGGCAGCACGTGGAACTTGTCGCCGCCCTTCTCCATCAGCAGGTTCTTGTTGGCGAGGTCGACGATGGTCGCCTTGATCTGGCCGTTCAGCATCGCGACGATGCGGTTCTCCGAGCCGGCGATGTAGTTGCGCTGGCCGAAGCTGATGTTGTTGCGCTTGGCCAGGATGTTGCCGATCGCCTCGGTGCCGCTGCCGCGGGCGTGGAAGGTGAAGGGCTGGCCGTCGAGGTCCTTCCAGGTCTTGATCGACTTGTCGGCGACGGGGAAGAAGACGAGCTGGGTGAGCTGCATCAGGCCGCGCAACGGCGCCTTGGTCTTCTGCATCACCGCATAGGGCGTGGCGATGCCCACCTCGGCCTGGCCGCCGATCACCGCCTGGATCGCCAGGTCCTCCTTGGCGAAGGAGGTGAGCTTGTAGTCGAAGCCCTTCTCCTTGGCGCGCTCCAGCGCCACGACCATGGCCAGGGTTTCGACCGACACCGTGTCGCCGAGCGCGACCTGCGCAGTCTGGGCCGCGGCCGGTCCGGCCCAGGCCAGCGCGCCGGCCACCATGCCGGCGCCGAGCAGACGGACGAATGCACTGCTTCGAACGATCATCGTATCCTCCCTACTTATGCGGGCCCTGTTCTGGTGTTGGGCCTCGCCTGGTTGAAAGCTTACAAGGTTGTCCCCCGGCAAACTACGACTGATGCGGCCGGATATCGATCGCCGTGGCCTCGGCGGGGCCGCGGCGCGAGCGGTTCCAGAGCCTGGCCAGGAACGGCGCGAACAGCCCCAGCAGGGTGATGGCGAACAGGGTCACGACGATCGGGCGCGACAGGAACATCCACCAGTTCTGGTCGAAGATCAGCAAGGCCTGCTTCAAGCTCTCCTCGAGCAGCTTGCCCAGCACCAGGCCCATGATCAGCGGCGCGGGCGAGAAGCCGAAGCGGCGGAAGAGGAAGCCGACGCCGCCGAAGATCAGCATGGTCCACACGTCGGCGATGGCCTGGTTCGGGGCGTAGGCGCCGACGATCGACAGCACCAGGACCGACGGCCACAGGAAGGCCGGCGGCACCAGCGTCAGCCGCGCGAACAGCTTGGCGGCGCCCAGGCCGAGCACGAGGTAGAGCAGGTTGGCCGCGAACATCGAGGCGAAGACGATGTAGAGCAGGGTCGGCTGCTCGGTGAAGAGGTGCGGGCCGGGCCGCACGCCCTGCACGATCAGCCCGGCCAGGATGATGGCGGTGGTGGTGCTGCCGGGGATGCCCAGCGCCAGGGTCGGCACCATGGCGCCGCCGACCGCCGCGTTGTTCGCCGCCTCCGGCCCCGCCACGCCCTCGACCGCGCCTTTGCCGAACTCGTGCTTGTACTTGGACCAGCGCTTGCTTTCGTTGTAGCAGATCATCGCCGCGGTCGTGGCGCCGAGCGCCGGCAGCGCGCCGATGAAGGTGCCGATGACGCTCGACAATGCGATCGACTTTCCGCATTTGCGGTAGTCGGCCATGGTCGGCAGCTTCACCGCGTCGAGCTTGATGTAGCCGGCGTCGCCGGCGCGCTGCGTGGCCTGCTCCAGCAGCTCGGCGATGGCGAACAGGCCGATCAGCACCGGCACGAACTCGACCCCGTCGCTGAGCGAGTAGACGCCGAAGGTGAACCGCTCCACCCCGGTGGTCAGGTCGAGGCCGACCGTGGCAAGGAGCACGCCCAGGGCGCCCGCCATCAGGTTCTTCACCTGGGAGTCGCCGCCGACCAGCGCCACCATCGACAGGCCGAACACGGCCAGCGCGAAATATTCCGGCGGGCCGAAGGAATAGGCCAGCCGGGCCAGCAGCGGCGCCGCGACGATCAGCACGAAGACCGAGAAGATGCCGCCGATCGCGCTGGAGATCGCCGAGATGCCCAGGGCCTTGCCGGCCTCGCCCCTGGCGGCCATCGGGTAGCCGTCGAACGCGGTGGCCGAGGCCGACGGATCGCCCGGCGTGTTGATCAGGATGGCGGTGATCGATCCGCCGAAATTGGCGGCGCAGTAGATCGAGCCCAGGAACGCCAGCGCCGCGGCCGGCGACATCATCACGGTCAGCGGCAGCAGCAGCGCGGTGGTCGTGCTGCCGCTGATGCCGGGCAGGGCGCCGACGATGATGCCGAGCAGCGTGCCGGCCAGGATGATGCCGAGCATGTAGGGGTCGGCGAGGATCGCCATGCCGTGCAGAAAGGCATCCATCGTGCGTGTCGGTCCTAGGGCCAGATCAGGCTGCCCAGCAGCCCCTTGGGAAAGCTGCCGCCGAGCAGCTTGACGAACAGAAGGTAGAGCACCGCCACCTGGACCGCGGCGCTGACCGCGAGCAGGGGCCAGCGCCGCTCGCCCCACAGCAGCCCCAGGCCGACCAGCGCGGCAAAGCAGGCCGGCCACATGCCGACCAGCGCCAGGAGCCCCATCACCCCGGCCAGCGCGCCGCCCGTGATCCAGACCTGGCGCGGGACCGGCGGCGGCTCGTCCATTGCCGGCGAGCCGATGTTGAAGGCGAGCAGCACCGCCAGCACGGCGAGCACGCCCAGCACCAGCCGCGGGAACAGCTCGGCGCCCAGGCCGCTCATCAGCGCCGCCGGGACCTCGTCGAACCAGTAGGTGTGGGCGTAGACGATGGCGCAGAAGGCCAGCGCGACGGCGGCGACGCGGCGGTCAGCGCCGCCGCGTCGCCGGGCTTCCAGGGAAGCGGCCAAGGGGCGATCCCGCTACTTGAGAAGGCCGAGGCCCTTGAGGGCTTCCGTGCCCTCGGTATTGAACTCGTCGAGTTGCTTCTGCCAGGCGGCACGGCCGACGACGCTCTCCGGCGACTGGCCGGAAGTCTGGATGTAGCTGGTGTACATCTGGCCCTGCATCGCCTTCAAGAGGCCGGCCTCGAGCACTTGCAGTTCCGGCTCGGGCGTTCCCTTGAGCGTGACGAAGCCGCGCACGGTCGAGAAGTTGGCGTCGAGGCCGAGGTCCTTCGAGCACGGCACGTCGGGCAGGGGGCCGAGCCGCTTCGGCGCCAGGGTCAAGAGCGCGCGGATGTCGCCGGACTTGATCTGCGATTCCGCCTCGGAATAGTTCAGCATGCCGACGTCGATGTTGCCGCCGACGGTGTTGATGACGATGTCGCCGCCGCCGCGGAACGGCACCACGGTCGGCTGCTGGATGCCGGCCTTCTTGGCGAAGCCGAAGATCGCCAGGTGGTCGACGCCGCCGAGCTGCGTGGCGCCGAACTTGAGCTGCTTGCCCTTGGCGGCGGCCAGCAGCTCCTGCGCGGTCTTGTAGGGGCTGTTCTTGCCCACCATCACAATCTGCGGGTCGTCGGTGGCGCGGGCCAGCGCCACGATCTCCTCGTACTTCACCGGGGCCTTGCCCTGCAGCATGGTCAAGAGGTGGGTCTGCGTGATCAGCATGATGGTGTAGCCGTCGCGCGGCCGGCTGTTGGCGTAGGCCAGCGACGCGGCGCCGCTGCCGCCGACCTTGTTCACCACGGCGAACTCGGTTTTGAACGCGCC
>JAEULC010000018.1 GCA_016792605.1 Rhodospirillales bacterium | reverse complement strand
ACCACCTCGAAGACCGTCAAGACGGCGATGCTGCACGACTGGGGCTCGCGCGACGCGACCTTCATCCGCATCAACAAGGAAATGCGCGCGGCGATCACCGAGGCCGCGGGCGGCACCGGCACCCATACAACCGTGCCGATGCAGGGCAGCGGCACCTTCGCCGTCGAGGCGATGATCGGCAGCTTCGTGCCGAAGAACGGCAAGCTGCTGATCCTGGTCAACGGCGCCTACGGCGTTCGCGCCGGCAAGATCTGCACCTATGCCGGCCGCGCCCACACGATCCTGGAGACGCCCGAGGACACGCCGCCCGACCTCGCCAAGCTGGAAGCGACGCTGAAGGCCGACGCCGCGATCACCCATGTGCTGGTCGTCCATTGCGAGACGACGAGCGGCATCCTGAACCCGGTCGCCGAGGTGGCGGCGATCGTGAAGCGCGCCGGCAAGCGCCTGCTGATCGACAGCATGAGCGCCTTCGGCGCGATCGCCGTCGACGCGCGCGAGGTGCAGTTCGACGCGCTGGCCTCCTCCAGCAACAAGTGCCTGGAAGGCGTGCCGGGCTTCGGCTTCATCGTCTGCCGCATCGCGGCCCTCGAGGAAGCCAAGGGCAACGCGCACGCGCTGGTGCTCGACCTCCACGACCAGTGGAAGGCGCTGGAGACCACGGGCCAGTACCGCTTCACCCCGCCGATCCACGCGATCGTTGCCCTGCACCAGGCGATCCTGGAGTTCCAGGCCGAAGGCGGCGTCGCCGGCCGCGGCGGGCGCTACCGCGAGAATGCCAAGGTGCTGATCGACGGCATGCGGGCGATGGGCTTCGAGACGCTGCTGCCCGACCGGCTGCAGGCGCCGATCATCGTCACCTTCCACATGCCGCGCGACCCCAAGTTCAACTTCCAGGCCTTCTACGACGAGCTGAAGGACCGCGGCTACGTGATCTATCCCGGCAAGCTGACCGTCGCCGACAGCTTCCGCATCGGCTGCATCGGCCGGCTGTCGCCCGATCACATGCGCGGCGCGGTGGAAGCGGTGCGCCAGGTCATTTCGGGCATGGGCGTCAGCCAGCTCGGCGCCAAGCGCGCCGCATAAGGGAAACGGACACGATGTCGATCACCGTCAACGGGCGTACCTACAAAAAGTCGAGCCAGCCCGTGGTGGTGGTCTGCATCGACGGCTCCGAGCCCGGCTATATCGAGGCGGCGGCGGCGACCGGCCGCGCGCCGTTCCTCGACAGGCTGCTGAAGCAGGGCACCAACCGGCTGGCGGACTGCGTGGTGCCCAGCTTCACCAACCCGAACAACCTGTCGATCGTCACCGGCGTGCCGCCGAGCGTGCACGGCATCTCGGGCAACTACTTCCTCGACCCTGAGACGGGCAAGGAAGTGATGATGAACGATCCCAAGTTCCTGCGCGCCGGGACGATCTTCAAGGCGTTCCAGGACCAGGGCGCCAGGATCGCGATCGTGACCGCCAAGGATAAGCTGCGCCGGCTGCTGGGCAACGGCCTCAAGATCGGCCAGGGCGGCGCGATCTGCTTCTCCTCGGAGCACGCCGACAAGGCGACGATGGCCGAGAACGGCATCGAGAACGTGCTCGACATGGTCGGGATGCCGCTCCCCAGCGTCTACAGCGCCGAGCTGTCGGGCTTCGTCTTCGCGGCCGGCGTGAAGATCATGGAGAAGCACCGGCCCGACCTGATGTACCTGTCGACGACGGACTACATCCAACACAAGCACGCGCCGGGCACGCCGGTCGCCAACGACTTCTACGTCATGATGGATGGGCACCTGGCGAAGCTGGACGCGATGGGCGCGGTGATCGCGCTGACCGCCGACCACGGCATGAACGCCAAGCACGACTCCACGGGCCAGCCCGACGTCATCTACCTGCAGGACCTGATGGACCAGTGGCTGGGCACGGCCAAGGCGCGGGTGATCCTGCCGATCACCGACCCCTATGTCGTGCACCATGGCGCGCTGGGCTCGTTCGCGACGATCTACCTGCCGGCGGGCAGCGACCAGGCGGGGACCGCCCGGAAGCTCTCGGCGATCCAGGGCGTCGAGGTGGTGCTGACGCGGGCCGAGGCGAGCGCCAGATTCCAGCTTCCGCCCGAGCGCATGGGCGACCTGGTCGTCGTCTCGACGCGGCACAAGGTGCTGGGCACCAGCCTTTCCAAGCACGACCTCAGCGGGCTCACCGAGCCGCTGCGCTCCCACGGCGGCATCTCGGAGCAGAAGGTGCCGCTGATCATGAACCGGGCGACGGACCTGCCGCCAGCCGCCCAGCTTCGCAACTTCGATATTTTCGATGTGGTGTTGAATCATGCGCGCTAACTCGCCGGCCTCCAGCAAGTCCGCTACGCCCCCCGTCTCCGCGGTTCTGCATGAGAAGCTGCGCATCGCCGGCCGCAAGGTCGACGGCCAGGCCGAGGGCCATGTCGAGGTCTTCAATCCCTACAACAACGCGGTCGTCGGCACCGTGCCGCGCGCCAGCCGCGCCCAGGTCGCCGAGGCCTTCGACATCGCCGGCAAGTACAAGTCGAAGCTGACCCGCTACGAGCGCCAGAAGATCCTGATGCGCGCCGGCGAACTGTTGGCCCAGCGCCGCGACCAGATCTCGGACCTGATCACGGCGGAGAGCGGGCTCAGCAAGAAGGACTCGCTCTACGAGGTCGGCCGCGCCTACGACGTGTTCACGCTGGCGGGCCAGCTCGCGATCCAGGACGACGGGCAGGTCTTCTCCTGCGACATCACGCCCCACGGCAAGGCGCGCAAGATCTTCACCACCCGCGCACCGCTGAAGTGCATCAGCGCGATCACGCCGTTCAATCACCCGCTGAACATGCCGTCGCACAAGATCGCCCCGGCGATCGCGACCAACAACAACATCGTGCTGAAGCCGACCGAGCTGACGCCGCTGACCGCACTGGCGCTGGCCGACGTGCTCTACGAAGCCGGGCTGCCACCCGAGATGCTGTCGGTCGTGACCGGCCGGCCCGAGGATATCGGCGACGAGATGATCACCAACCCGAACATCGAGCTGGTGACCTTCACCGGCTCGGTACGCGTGGGCAAGTACATCGCCGAGAAGGCGGGCTATCGCCGGGTCGTCCTGGAGCTCGGCGGCAACGATCCGCTGATCGTCATGGAGGACGCCAACCTGGACAAGGCGGCGGAACTCGCCGTCGCCGGCGCGACCAAGAATTCGGGCCAGCGCTGCACCGCCGTGAAGCGCATCCTGGTCGTCGATTCCGTCGCCGACGAGTTCTCGAAGCTGGTGCTGGAGAAGGCCAAGAAGATCAAGTGCGGCGACCCGATGGACCCGTCGACCGACGTCGGCACGGTCATCAACGAGCGCTCGGCCGTGCTGTTCCAGAACCGCGTGGTCGACGCCGTCAAGAAGGGCGCCAAGCTGCTGCACGGCAACGACCGCCAGGGCGCGATCTTCCCGCCGACCGTGGTCGACCACGTGCCCTACGATTGCGAGCTGGTGCGCGAGGAAACCTTCGGTCCCGCCATCCCGATGATCCGGGTGAAGAACATCGACGACGCGATCCGCGTGTCGAACTCGACCGCCTACGGCCTCAGCTCGGGCGTGTGCACCGACAAGCTCGACTACATCACCCGCTTCATCGCCGAGCTCGAGGTCGGCACGGTGAACGTGTGGGAAGTGCCGGGCTACCGCATCGAGATGTCGCCCTTCGGCGGCATCAAGGATTCGGGCCTGGGCTACAAGGAAGGCGTGGTGGAGGCGATGAAGTCCTACACCAACATCAAGACCTTCTCGCTTCCCTGGGCGGCCTGAGGACCGCCGAACAAGGGGCCTCTGGGCGGCCTGACAGCCGCCGTCAGATGACGCGGATATCGCTGGCGTCCACGTTCGCCAGCGACGCCAGGTTCTGGCCGACCAGCGTCGCCACCTCGACCGCCCCGCCGACCACGGACGGGTTGGGGTCGAACCACACATGCGCGTCGGTCCCGTCGGAGAACAGGAACAGCGCGCCGGTCGTGACGTTGGTGAAGCTGTCGATCAGCGCCTGCACGACAGCCTGGTCGTTCGCCACGGTCGCATCGGTCTTCACCCCGAACTCGGTGCCGGCGAGATTCAGCGCCGCGTTTCCGCCGCTTCGGAAGGTGAAGCTTTCGTTGGCATTGCCGATATTGACGCCGGCGCCGCCGAAGGCATCGTCCTGGAAACCCAGGCGATCGACCCGCGTCGTCGAGGTGGCGAAGTCGAAATCGAGGATCCGGTCGCCGGCCTCCGACAGCAGGCTATAGAGGAAATCGTCGCTGCCCGCGCCGCCGGCCAGCGTGTCCGCGCCGCCGCGCCCGGTGATCGTGTCATTGCCGCTATTGCCCTGGACCAGGTCGTCGGCATTGGTACCGATCATCGTGTTGACGCCGTCATTGCCCAGGATCTCGAGCCCGGTCGCCACGCTGGCCGCATTGACGTTGAGCGTCGTCGTGCCGGCCGTGCCGCCCTGGTCGTCGCCGATCGCCACGCGCTCCAGCTCGGTCGTCGTCGCCAGCAGCGTCAGGGTCTGCCCGGCGGTCGTGCTGGTGAAGCGCAGCGTGTCGAGCCCGTCGCCGCCGGCCACGGTCTCGCCGGCGTCGTAGTGCGCGCTGGTCGCGAGCAGGAACACGTCGTCGCCCGCCCCGCAGTCCAGCCGGTCGGCGCCGTCGCCGCCGGTGATCGTGTCGTTGCCGCCATTGCCCAAGATCGTCGTCGCACCCGAGGTGCCGACCAGCATGTTCGCGCCGTCGTTGCCCGTGATCGACAGCGTGCCGGTCAGGGCGGAAGCGTCGACGTTGAGCGCGGTCGTTCCGGTCGC
This sequence comes from Rhodospirillales bacterium, assembly GCA_016792605.1. Classification (GTDB taxonomy): domain Bacteria; phylum Pseudomonadota; class Alphaproteobacteria; order JAEULC01; family JAEULC01; genus JAEULC01. The sequence goes on along the minus strand of JAEULC010000018.1, from coordinate 8,416 downwards.
GACGCCGGCCGCGGTCGCGATGGCGATGGCCTCGATGCCGCTGGTCGCGGCGCCGCCGGCGAACGCCAGGGTCTGGCCATCGGTCGTGCTGGCGAAACGCACCGTGTCCGTGCCCGAGCCGCCGTTCAGCGTCTCGCCGGCCGCGTAGTGCGTCGCGTCGGCGATGACGATGACGTCGTTGCCGGCATTGGCCACGATCGTGTCGGCGAGGGCCGTGCCGGTGATCGTGTTGGCGCCGTTGTTGCCGGTCAGCGCCAGGCCGTTGCCGACCAGTGACGCATCGAGGTTCAAGGCCGTCGTACCGGTGGTCGTGCCGGCGGCATTGGCGATCGCCACCGCCTCGAACCCGGTCGTGGCCGCGAGCAGCGCCAGGGTCTCGCCCGCCGTCGTGCTGGCGAAGCGAATCGTGTCGCTGCCAGCGCCGCCGTCCAGCGCCTCGCCGGCGGCATGCTCGGCCGCCGCCGCGATCACCAGCACGTCGTTGCCGATGCCCAGGTCGACGCTGTCCGCGCCCAGGCCGGCAAACACCGTGTCGTTGCCGGCATTGGCGAAAATCGTGTCCGCACCGGCCGTCGCCGTCAGCGAATTGTTGCCGTTGTTCCCGATCAGAGTGACGGCGCTCGCCGAGACGGCGACATTGAGGCTTAGCGCGGTAGTGCCGGTCGTGGCGCCCGATGCGTCGGCGATGGCGAAGATCTCGATCCCGCTGGGCGGCGCACCGGCGACGAAAGCCAGGGCCTGGTTGGCGGTGGTGCTGGTGAAGCGCAGCGTATCCGTGCCCTGGCCGCCGATCAGGCTCTCGCCGGCGTCGAAATGCGCGCTGCTCGCGACGATCAGCACGTCGTCGCCCGCGCCGCCATCGACCGTGTCCGCCCCGTCGCCGCCGACCAGCGTGTCGTTGCCGCCATTGCCGAGGATCGTGTTTGCACCGGCGCCGCCGACCAGGGTATTGGCGCCCTCGTTGCCCGCCAGGACGATGCCCGCTGTCGCGATGGCGGAGGCGTCAATGTTGAGCGCCGTCATGCCCGAGGCATCACCCGCTGCGTCGGCGACGACGAAGCGCTCGACGCCCGAGGTGGTCGCGTTGACGAGCGTCAGCGTCTCACCGGCGGTTGTGCTGGCAAAGCGTACCGTGTCCGTGGCGGTACCGCCGATCAGGCTTTCGCCGGCCGCATAGTCAGCCTGGGCCGCGATCACCAGGACGTCGTCCTCGGTGCCGCCGTCCAGGCGGTCGGCGCCCGCGCCGCCCACCAGCGTGTCCGCGCCGGCGCCGCCCAGCAAGCGGTCGTTGCCATCGTTGCCGATCAGGAAGTCGGCCTCGCTGCCGCCGTCGATGATGTCGTCGAGCGTCCCGCCGATGACCGTGTCGCTGCCGCTTCCGCCGAAGAACGTGACATTGGACGCCAGCGCGTTCGGGCCGCCCGAGGCCAGGGTGACGATGTCGTCGCCGCCGAGCGCGTTCGAGCGGTTGCCGTCCTGCGCCCAGGGATTGACGAAGTCGGGGACGGTCACGTCCGGGCCCGACAGGTCGACCGTGTCGCTGCCCGCGGTGAACAGGGCGTCGACGACGGGCGCTATATCGACGGCGAGCGCGGCCGGCGCCGAGGAAGCGGCCTGCCCGCCGGACTCGGCGGTCGCCGTGACCGTCAGTACGAAGTCAGTCTGCTGGTTCAGCGGCGGCCGCATCGTGAGGCCGACGAGATCGGCCAGCGACAGGCTCCACACCCCGCCGCCCAGGTTGCTGCCGGCGCTCAAGGAGGCGCCCGCGGGCACGCCGGCGATCGTCACCGTGACGACGTCGCCGGCCTGGTTCGGGCTCGCGCTGATGGACAGCGCGATCGTGCTGTCCTCGGCGCCCGCGGCGGGTGCGACGATCAGGCTGGGAATTGCCGGCGGCGGCAGGACCGGCAGGATCGGCTGCGGCGGCGGTGGCGCGCCGCCCGCGATCGGCAGCTCCGAAACCAGCGCGCCGACGGCGACGGCGCTCGTCTCCAGCGGCCGCAGCACTTCGGGCACCACGGCGGTGAAGACGGTGCGCACGATCTCGCCGAGCGCGATCGGCGCCGGCGATGCCGCCTGATCGAGGCGCGCGGCCTCGAATACGGGGGCGGTGACGAGTCCGGCGCCCGAGCCGGGCAGGTCGGCAGGCGCCGGGAGCGGGTCGCCCGCGGCGGGCTGGCTGAGCGCCACGACTTCGGCCAGCGTGTCGAGGCGCTGCTCCACCGTCTCGATCGCGACCGCGTCGCCCTTGCGCAGCGCGGCGAGGAATCCCTCGAGCACGAGCCGGGCGCCATCCGGCGGCAGCACGAGCTGCAGGTCGTCGCCGGCCGGCAGGATGCCGGGCGCGCCCATCGGAAACACCAGGGTCTCGCCCGGCTGAAGCGTCAGGCGCAGCCCGGGCAGGGCCGCGATTTCGCGCGCGGCGCCGTTGGCGGAGCGGAGAAGGAGGTGGGCGGCCATACTGCCTACATGTCAGTCATTGGCGGGTGTCGGACCGCGCCCGATAGGTTGCACCGGCGTCGCGGAGTGCCTGCTTTCCAGGCTGAAACACTGCCGTTTTTAGGGATACTTTTTAAAAATGCAACGAATATGGCTGTGACCGCTGTGACGGCGGTCATATGCCAAAGGATAGGGTGTTAACGCTCGCGCAGCGCCGTGTAGCGCGCCTTGATGAAGGGCTTCACGAGGTAGTCCAGCACCGTGCGCTTGCCGGTCAGGATGTCGACCTGGGCGATCATGCCGGGAATGATCGGCAGCGATTCGCCGTTCGGGCGCGACAGCGTGTTCTTCAGGGTGCGCACCCGGATCAGGTAGAAGCTGTTGCCCTGCTTGTCGGTGATCGTGTCGGCGCTGATGCTCTCGAGCTCGGCCTCCATGCCGCCATAGACCGTGAAGTCGTAGGCGGTCAGCTTCACCTTTGCCGGCTGGCCGGGATGCAGGAAGGCGACGTCGCGCGGATTGACCTGGGCCTCGACCAGCAGCGAATCCTCGATCGGCACGATCGAGATCACGTCCTGCCCGGGCTGGATGATGCCGCCGACCGTGTTGGCGTGGAGCTGCTTGACGATGCCCTTGACCGGCGAGCGCAGCTCGGTGCGCTCCATGCGGTCGCGCCGGGCGGTCATGTTCTCCTGGATCGAGGCCAGCTTGGCGCGACGGTCGGCCAGCTCCTTCAACGCCTCGGTGCGGAAATTGTCGCGCCGCTCGCGCATGCGCTGGTCGATCTCGGCCATGCCGGCCCGGGCCTTGGGGATGTTGGCGTTGGCGGTCGAGATCTGGGCGGTGAAGTCGGAAAGCTGGCGCTCCAGGCGCAGCAGCTCGACCTGCGCCACCAGCCCCTGCTTCACCAGCGGCGCGGTCAGGTCGTACTCCTTCTTCACCAGCTCGTAGCTCTCGCGCGCCCCGCGCAGCCTGCCCTGCAGCTCCTCGACCTCCTGGGCGCGCTGGGCGCGCTGCTGGGTCAGCACCGACACGACCGAGTCCAGCTCCATCTTCCGCGCGCGGTAGAGGTCGTTCTCGCGCTGCACGATCTCGGGCCGCGTCCGGCTTAGGTCGGCCGGATAGGCGGGCTCGCGCCCCTCGGCCTCGGCCTGCAGCCGCGCCACCGAGGCGAGCAGCGGCAGGTAGGCCTCCTCCTGCTCGCGGAAGCTGGCGCCGGCCACCGTCGCGTCGATCCGCATCAGCACCTGGCCGCTGGCGACCTCGTCGCCCTCGCGCGTCAGGATCTCGGCGACGATTCCGCCCTCCAGGTTCTGCACCACCTGGATCTGGCGAGACGGGATCACCTTGCCGATCCCCGGCGTGACCTCGTCCAGCGCCGCCATGCTCATCCACACGACGATGGCGCCGAACAACGCCACCATGCTGAGCAGCATGACGATCGCCGCGACGCGCGGCCCGCGCATCGAATCGACCCTGAGCTGGGTCGGCGTCATGGTGGTCGCGCGTGCGCTCATGGCCTTAGTCCGCCGCCAGCTTAGCGCGACCGCCGGCCAGCATCGCCAGCACCTCGTCGCGCGGGCCGTCGGCCACGACCTTGCCGCGGTCGACCAGGATCACCCGCTCGACCAGCGCCAGCATCGAGGCGCGGTGCGTGACCAGCACCAGGGTGCGGCCCGCCAGCCACGACTTCATGCTGTCGAGGAAGCGCCGCTCGGCGGCGTTGTCCAGGTTGCTAGTCGGCTCGTCCAGCAGCACGATCGGCGGGGCGGCGATCAGCGCGCGAGCCAGCGCGATCAGCTGCCGCTGGCCGCCCGACAGGTTGAAGCCGCGCTCGCCGACCTGCTGGCCGAGGCCGCGCGGCCACTGCTTGACCGACTCGGCCAATCCCGACATCTCGACCGCCTTGACGATCTGCTCGTCGGTCGCGTGCGGCACGCCCTGGGTCAGGTTGTCGCGCACCGTGCCGAAGAACAGCACCGTCTCCTGCGGCACGTAGCCGATCTGGCGCCGGAGGTCCGACAGCTCGATCTGGCGGATGTCCAGGTCGTCGACCCGGATGTAGCCGGAGCTGGGCGAGTAGAGCCGCTGCAGCAGGCGGAAGATCGTGCTCTTGCCCGAGCCGACGCGGCCGAGGATCGCCACGCGCTCGCCCGGCTTGATCGCGAAGGAGACATTGTCGAGCACCGGCGTGTCCTCGCCGGGATAGCGGAACGAGACTTCCTTGAACTCGATCGCGCCCTTCAGGTGCGGCACATGGACCGGCTGGTCGTCCGGCGACTGCTCGACCGGCAGCGCCATCAGCTTGTCGAGCGAGTCGAACGCGACGCGCATCTGGTCGACGCGCACCAGCAGCGAGGCGAGCTGGCCCAGCGGCCCCATGATGCGCGAGCCCAGCATCATCGAGGCGATTAGCGCGCCGCTGGTCATCTTGCCGTCGATGATCTCGTAGACGCCGGCGACGATGATCGCGACCGTCAGCAGCAGGCTGGTGGTCATGGTGAAGTTGGTCGCCAGCATCGTCAGCAGCTTGATCCGCATGCCCGACACGGCGCTGAGCGCGACATAGTGCTCCCAATGCCGGCGCGCCCAGGCCTCGGCGCGCACCGCCTTGATCGTCTCGATGCCGTTCAGCACCTCGAACAGCAGGGCGTTCTTCTGGGTCGATTCCAGCATCGACCGGCGCGTCGCGGCCTTCAGTGGATAGTGGATCATCATGCCGACGATCAGCGTAATCGGCACCGCGCAGGCCGCGGTCAGCGCCACGATCGGCCCGCCGACGAGGTAGAGCGCGAGCAGGAACAGCGCGATGAACGGCATGTCGCCGAACACCGCGATCGTGGCGGAGCCGAGGAACTCGCGGACCGAGTCGAAGTCCTTGAGCGTGACGGCCAGGCTGCCGGCCGAGCGCGGGCGCATCTCGCCCTTGATCGACAGCACCTGCTCGAACATCCGGTTGCCCAGCACCATGTCCAGGCGCTTGCCGGCCGCGTCGATCATGTAGCCGCGCAGCGTGCGCAGCAGGAAGTCGAACAAGGCGACGACCACGACGCCCGAGGCCAGCACCCAGAGCGTGTCGATGGCGGCGTTCGGCACCACGCGGTCATAAACGGCCAGGGTGAACATCGGGCTGACCAGGGCCAGGACGTTGACCACGATCGTCGCCAGCACCGCGTTGGCGAAGATCCAGCCGTTCTGGCGGATGCCGCCCCAGAACCAGGACTTCGTCGTCGGCAGGTCGAGGATGTGCGAGCGCACGTCGAACTGGAAGCGGGGCCGGATGTAGAACACGCGGCCGGCATAGAGCGGCGACAGCTCGGCCATCGGCCGCGTCACCGTGCCGTCGCCGGCGCTGGGCTCGAAATACTCGACCTTGCCGCGCTTGAGCAGCCGCAGCAGGACGACGGCGCGCCCGTCCTTCAAGGGCACGATCGCCGGCAGGGCGAGCGCCGGGATGTTGGCGAGGTTGATGGCGTCGCGCATCGCCACCAGGCCGATGCGCCGCGCCGATTCCGCCAAGCCGGCCATGCCGAGCCGCCCCTGCTCGAGCGGCACGCCGGCGCGAAGCTGCTCGGGCGTGTAGGCGCGCCCGTAGTAGCGGGTCAGGAAGGCCAGGCACTCGGCCAGGGGGTCGGGCCCGATCCCGCCCGGGCTCACGGAATCCTGGTCCAGAAGCAACGGCTCGCCCGTCCCCGGACCCGACTGCAAATCGGACTGGTCCGGGCCCGGGTCGCCGACCGGCTTTGTCGGCCCATGGCTGGTCGTGGCGTCGTTCATGCCGCTCGGCGGCCCTTTTCCGTCAATGGCATACGCCCGGATGGCGGCGGCGCAGCATACCACTGCCCGCCTGCCCGGCCCAACTGGCCTTTAAGCCGGCCGGGCGGCGCCCCTGGGCGGCCTTCCGGATCAGTCCGCGGCAATCCCCAGCACGGCCCGGACCTGACCCATGGTGAAGGCCAGGCGGTACTGCGCTACCAGCAGGGTGTACTCCCCGTCCACCAGGGCGGCGCGGGCATTGTAGTGCTCGGACTGGGCGTCCAGCAGGTCCAGAAGCTTGCGCCGCCCCAGCTCGAACTGGCCCTCGTAGTCCTTCAGCGTCCGGCCCGACGAGGCGGCATGGTCGCGCAGCGGCGGCAGGCGGTCATAGGCGGTGGTCAGGTTGCGGAACGCCACGCGCGACTCCTCGCGCACCTGGCGGCGGGCCTCGCCGTCGCTCTGGGCGGCCGCGGCGGCCTGGGCGCTGCGGCGCTCCACCGTCGCGTCGTCGAAGAACCCGTTGAACAGGTTGTAGCGCAGCCGCAGCAGCACCGTGACCGAGCTGTCGCGGCCGATCACGCCGTCGATATTGTTGCCCGTGTTGCCCGCGATCTCGAGGTCGAGGCGCGGGTAGAAGGCCGAGCGCGCGGCGTCGATCTCGGAGCGGGCGGCGTCGACCTGGGCAGCGGTGACGAAGACGGCGGGGTTGCGCTTCAGGGCTTCCTCGATCGCTGCGTCGATCGTCGCCGGCGCCTTGAACTGCTCCATCGCCGGGCGCACGAGGCCTTCCGGCGCGGCGCCGATGAATTCGGCGTAGCGCGCCCTCGAGGTGCGCTGCTCGCCGATCCGGCGCACCATGCCGACCTGCGCCAGGGCGACGCGGCTGTCCGCCTGCTCGAGGTCGAGCTGGTCGCCCAGGCCCTGCGTCGTGCGCGCCTCGACCTTGCGACGGATCTCGCGGTGGTAGGCAACGTTTTCCTCGGCCAGGCGCACCTGCTCGTCGGCGCGCAGCACGTCGAGATAGACCTCGATCGCGCGCTGGGCGATGCGCTCGGCGGTCTCGGCCACGCGGCGCTCGGCGGCGCGGCGCTCGGCCTCGGCGGCAAGCTCGCGGCTGGACGTGCCGAAGCCGTCGAACACGAGCTGGCGGACCGTCAGCGCGTTGTCGTAGCGGAACAGGTGGCGGCCGGAAATGTCGTCCGGCTCCTTCTGGCCGCGGCTGCGGCTGAAGGGATCGTTGGTGTATTCGTACCCGCCGGAAGAATCGAGATCGACCTTGGGCAGGAAGCCCGCGAAGCGCTCGTCGACCCGCTTGTCGGCCGCGCGCAGCAGCGCCCGGTCGCGGCGAACCTCGGGATTGGCGTTGATCGTGTCGGCGACCACCTCGGACAGCACGCGCGCCGACGCAGGGGCGGCCGTCGCCAACCCTGTCGCCGCCGCTGCCGCAAGCAGCATGGCGCGGATGCCCGGTATGGGCGTCCCGATTGCCACGTCGCTCCCCCCGATCCCCGCGCCGCGCCTAGTTCGTCCCCGCCTTCGGCTTCGGCAACGCCGCGATCGGCACCCCGACCGCCTCCAGCAATCCGCCCATGGTGAACAGGAGCTCGTAGTTGCTGAGCACCAGGCGGTACTCGCCGTCCGTGCGCGAGAGCTGCGACTGGAACAGCTCGTTCTGCGCGTCCAAAAGGTCGAGCAGCGAGCGGCGGCCCAGCTCGAACTGGCTGCGATAGCCGCGCAGCACCCGCTCCGACGTCGCCGTGTGCTGGCGCAGCGGCACGATGCGTTCCTCGGCCGTCACGACGCCGCGGAAGGCGACGCGCACATCCTCGCGGATCTGCCGGCGCTGCTCGCTGTCGTCCTCGCCGGCGGCATTGGCCTCCTCGGTCACGCGGTCGCGCCGGGCGACGTCGCCGAAGCCGTTGAAGGCGTTGTAGCGCAGGCGCATCCGCGCATTGAAGTCGCTGTCGCGCCCCTTGGCGCCGTCGATATTGCTGCCGGTCGAGCCAAGCAGCTCGGCGTCGAGGCGCGGATAGAACGGTGCCTCGGCGGCCTTGGCGTCGGCCTTCTTGGCCTTGTAGCTGGCGGCAGTCACCTGGGCCGAGGGATTGTTGGCGATCGCCTGCTGCACGGCCTCGTCCTCGGTCGCCGGCCGCTTGTAAACCGGGACGCCGGGATTGGAGAGCCCGCGCGGCTCCTCGCCGACGAACTCGACATAGCGCGC
>JAEULC010000472.1 GCA_016792605.1 Rhodospirillales bacterium | reverse complement strand
TCGGTGGTGTATTTCGACCGCTACGTGCTGGAGCTGGATTCGAAGGAGCTCGACACCGCCGGCCAGCGCGAGCGCGGCATCGCCGAGCGCCATATCGGCGAGCTCATCAACCCGCCGACCGCCACCCATCGCGACCGCGAGCTGCGCGGCAAGGCCCTGGCGGAAGGCCACCAGCGCCTGTCGAGCCCGTTCCTGGGCTTCACCTATTCCGCGATCGCCCTGATGGCGCTGTTCGCCGGCGCCTTCAGCCGACACCGCTCTTCGGTGCGCCTGGTGCTGGCCGGCGCCGCCGTGGCCGGCATCCAGGTCGCCCACATGCTGGTGGTCAATGCCGCGTCGCTGAACCCCGTTTTGCTGCCGGCGATCCACCTGCTGGTGGCCGTGCCCGGGCTCGCGAGCCTGTGGCTGCTGCACAGCTGGGACCAGCATGCGCCGCGGCCGGCGCCCTGGCAGGGCTGGACGCGCCGCGACGGTACAGCCGCGGCGGAAGGCCGCTGAGAAGGAGCACGCAATGGCCTGGCGACGGATCGGCGCGGCGGAGCATCGCGCCATGCCCTGGAAGAACGGCGGCGGCTCCACCGCCGAGATCGCGATCGCGCCGCCCGGCGCCAGCGTCGCGGGCGGCTTCGACTGGCGCCTCAGCATCGCGACGATCGAGGGCGACGGCCCGTTCTCGGCCTTTCCCGGCTACGACCGCACCATCCTGCTGCTCGCGGGCAAGGGCATGGTGCTGACCGTCGCCGGCGAGGCGCCGCACGCGCTCGACCGCCCCTTCGTGCCGTTCCGTTTCTCCGGCGAGGCGGCGACCGGATGCCGCCTGCTGGACGGGCCGTGCGAGGACCTTAACCTGATGGTGGCGCAGGACCGCTTCGCCGCGCAGACGACGATGTGGACCGCCGGCGCCGTCTGGCCTGCGGCGCAGCCGGCGCGAGGCCCGCGCCCGGAGGCGACGCTGGTGGTCGTCTGCCGCGGCGAGGTCACGCTCGCAGCCGCGGACGGCGACATCGTGCTCGGAACCCGCGACACCCTGGTCCTGGACGCCGGAACGACGACCTCCCTACGCCATGCCAGCGCGGGGGCCATGGCGCTGGTCGCGCACCTGACGAGAACGGGAAAGAGCTAGGCAGCGGTCCTGAGGACGCGCTCGGCCGGCAGCCGGACGATCACCGTCGTCCCCTTGCCCACCTCGCTGACCACGCGCAGCGTGCCGCCCATGCGCTGGGTCAGCGATAGGGCGAGCGGCAGGCCCAGGCCGGTGCCGTCGTGCCGCCGCGTCAGCGTGCTGTCGATCTGGCCGAACGGCTCCAGCGCGCGCGGGATGTCCTCGGCCGCCATGCCGATGCCGGTGTCGCGCACCGCGATGACGCAGTCGTTCTCGCCGGAAAGCCCGGCTTCGACCGTTACGCGGCCTCCGCCCGGCGTGAACTTGACGGCATTCGACAGCAGGTTGGTCAGAATCTTCTTCAGCGCCAGTTCGTCGGCGCGCAGGCCGATCGGCCCGGAAACCTGGCGCGACAGCGTCACGCCCCCGTTATGCGCGCGCTCGCGCAGCAGCCGCTCGCATTCCTCCACCAGTTGCCCGACATCCACCTCCTCGTCATGCAGCTCGAGGCGGCCGGCCTCGATCTTGGCGAGGTCGAGCACGTCGTTGATGACGTTGAGCAGGTGGCGGCCCGAGTTGCAGACGTCGTCGATATACTCCGCCTGCTTGTCGGTCAGCGGCCCGGCGAACCTGGTGGCCAGCATCTCCGAGAACCCGATGATGGCGTTGAGCGGCGTGCGCAGCTCATGGCTCATGTTGGCCAGGAACTCGCTCTTGGCGCGGCTGGCCACCTCGGCCGCGTTCTTGGCCTCGGTCAGCGCGCGGTGCAGCGCGACTTCCGCGGTGACGATGCGGCCCGTGCCGCGATAGCCCTGGAAACTGCCGTCGTCGCGGAAGATCGGCTTGCCGCTGACCGCGATGAACTCCTGCCCGCCCTCGAACGCCACGGGGTAGACGAGATCGCGGAAGGGCTGGCGCGCCTCCAGCTCCGCGCGGTGCGCCCGCCACTTCTCCGGCTCGACGGCCTCGTCCGTCGCGATCTCGAACCGCGACTTCCCGACCAGGCTCTTCGGGTCCACGTTCAGGATGCGAACGCCCTCGGACATGTAGGTGAAGCGCGATTCCGCGTCGGTCTCCCACAGCCAGTCGGACGAGGTTTCGGCATAGTCGGCCAGGCGCGCGTTCGCCTCCAGCATCTTGATCTCGGCCTGCTTGCGCTCGGTAATGTTGATCGCGATGGTCAGGATCGCATAAGGCGCGCCGTCGAAGCCGCGCAGCGGCAGCTTGCTGGTCAGGTAGTGCGTTCCGGCGCCATCCGGCGAGCTGAACTTCTCGTCGTAGAACAGATGCTCCTTGCCGAGCTCCAGCACGTCGCGGTCGAACGACGCCACGCGCGCGGCCAGGCCGACGCACTCGTCCGGCTGCAGGCGCGGCACGTCGAACTCGCCGAAGCGCCGGCCAAGCACCTGGTCGATGGTCGTGCCCCAGAAGTCGAGCTGCCACTTGTTGACCAGGACGAACCGGCCGAGCGCGTCCTTGACGCTGATCGACGCCGGCACGTTGTCGATGACCGCGCGCAGCATGTCCCGGCTGCGGGCGAGCTCCTCGGCCGCCGCGGCGGCGCGGCTCTCGGCGCGCTTTTGCTGGGTGACGTCGATCGACACGCTGAGCAGCGAGCCGACATTGCCGTCGCTGTCGCGCAACGGGATCTTGCTGGTCAGAAGGTCGACCGGATCACCCGACAGGTCGGTGCTGCTGTCCGGGACGAACAGCATCGGCTCGCTGGTCCGGAACACCTGCTCGTCGCGCTCGGCCACCAGCCTGGCGCGCTCGCGATGCTCCTGCTCGGGCGTGCGGCTGGGGAGGAATTCGTCCATCCGGCGGCCCAGCACCCGCTCGGCCGGCAGCCCCCACATCTCCAGGCCGAACCGGTTGACGAGAACATAGCGGCCGTCGCGATCCTTGACGCTGATCCGCGCCGGCACGTTGTCGAGCACCGCCTGCAGCAGGTCGCGGTTGCGGCGCAGTTCGCTCGCCGCCGCCGCGGCGCCGCGCTCGGCCTGCTTCAGCCGCGTCACGTCGACGATGATCCCGGTCGTGCCGCCGTCCGCGGTGCGATGCTCGTTGAGCAGCAGCCATCGGCCGTCGTTCATGAAGATTTCCACCGGCGCACCCGGATTGCGGTGCCGCGCGACGTTCTCGGCGACGTACTCTTCCTCGCGACCCATCGCTTCCGGCTGCATCTTCGCCGCCACGATCGCACGCATCATGTCGACATAGGTCGTGCCGATCCAGTCGCCTTCCGGGCGCGGCGGCAGGAGGCCGCGGAAGCGGTCGTTGCAGAGCAGCATCCGGTCGTCGCTGTCCCACAGCACGAAGGCCTCGGAGAAGGTGGCCACCGCGTCGTAGAGCCGGCGCTGGTACCGCTCGGCGTGCTGCTGCGCCTCGACCTGCGCGGTGATGTTGCGGCCCGTGCCGCGATAGCCGATGAACGCGCCCGCGGCGTCGAACACAGGCTTGCCGCTGGTCATCAGGTGCAACACCGTGCCGTCGGCGGCGCGGCGGCGGTGATAGAGGTTGTGGAACGGGCGCCGCGCGGCGAGGTCCTCCTGGTGCCGGCGCCAGTCCTCGGGGTCGATGTCGAACCCGTCCTCGCCGCGGCGCTTGCCGATGAAGGAATTCGGGTCGGCGCCAAACATGGCGTTCGAGCCGCAGGTGAAGCTGGTGAAGCGCAGGTCGGCGTCCTGCTCCCACACCCAGTCGGACAGGGATTCGACCAGGTCGTTCAGCCGCGCCTCGCTGGCCGCGAGCGCGGCTTCGCTCGCCTGCTGGCGCCTCAACTGGACCAGCATCGCGGCCGTCAGCGACGCCACGATCGCAAGGCCCAGCGCGAACGCCAGCCCGTAGCCGGCGAGCATCCGGCGCCACTCCGACAGGGCGCGCGCGGCGCCGACCCGCGCCACGACGACGGCAGGCGCCGACCGCAGCGCGCGGAAAGCCTGGTAGACTTGATCGCCGTCCGCGTCGATCCATGCGCCGCCAGCCATCGATTGCCGCCAGGGCGCGCCGTGCACTGCGGCTTCGCGCAGATCGACCTCGCGGATGTCGGGCGGGTGCGCAACCAGCAGGTCGCCGTCGCTGCGCAGGATGTCGACGCGGTAGCGCCGCTGCACGTCGAGATCGCCGAGCGCGGCGGCGAAGTCCTGCGGGCGCAGGACCGCGGCGACGACGCCGGCGAACCCGCCGTCGGGGCGCTCGAGGCGCTGGCTGACGACGATGCGGCTGTCCGGCATCCGCTCGTCGCGCCCGGGCTTGTCGATATAGATGCCGGCGACCTTCTGGTCGCGGTGGACGCGGAAATAGGCGCGGTCGTCGACGCTGGCGCGATTGCCCTCGGCGCGGTCGAAATCGATCGCGATCTCGCCGTCCGGCCCGATCACCAAGAACGAGTCGACTTCCTTCGATCGTTCCGCCAGGCGGCGCAGCGACAGGCGAAAGGCATCGATGTCGAGCCTGCCCTGCCGGCGCTGGTCGGCATAGTCGTTGACGACGACGCGCAGCACCAGGTCGACCGCCTGGAACACCTGCTCGGCGTGTTCGTCGAGCGCCAGGGCCAGCTTGTCGGCGCCCGCGGCCACGCGCGCGAGCGTGGCCCGGCGCGCGTCGAGCGCCACCACGACCAGCGCCGAGGCGGCAAGGGTCATGGCCAGCGCGACGATGCCCAGCAGGGCCGCGCGCAGCCGCCAGAAGTTCCGCGACGCGCCGACCACGCTGGGATGCCCGCGCGGCTCCGCAGAAGCCATGGAAAACTGCCCTTGATCCCTGAGATCGTCGACAGTGCCGACAGTATGAGCAAAGGGTTAATGGACCCTCAATACTTGCAGGAGGTGCCGGCTCGTCCCGCTTAGCGATATGCCCGCTCCGGCCGGAGTGGCGGGGCGATTTCCGCTGGCCTCCAGCCGCATCTGGGCTATTGTTTTCGCTACGAAAAATCGGAAATTCCATCCACCAGGAGGAGACCACCCGATGGCTGCGGAACCGTTCCGCGTCGGCTTGACGCATGACTGCCTGGGCCTCGACGGCAAGCCCACCTTCGACCCGGCCGTGCTGGACCTGCTGAAGATCCCCGGCGTCGAATACGAGTTCATGGACAAGTACGAGCCGGTGCTCACCCCGGCCCAGGCCGCGCGCTACGACGGCATCGTGGTGCAGAAGTCGACCGTCAACGCCTCGAGCTTCGCCGGGCCGGACAAGCGCGTGCGCGTCATCGCCCGGTTCGGCGTCGGCTTCGACGCGGTCGATCTCGACGCCTGCACCAAGGCGGGCGTGGCGCTGACCAACACGCCCGACGGCGTGCGCCGACCGGTGGCGACGATCATCCTGCTGTTCATCCTGGCCCTGTCGCACAAGATCTTCATCAAGGACAAGATCACCCGCGGCAACCGCTGGGCCGAACGGACCAACCACATGGGCGAGGGCCTGACCGGCAAGACCGTGGGATCGATCGGCGTCGGTTCGATCGCCCGCGAGGCGTTCAAGCTGCTGGCGCCGCTCGGCATGAAGCACCTGGGCCACGACCCCTACGCCAAGCAAGCGGATGTCGATGCGCTGGGCGTCAGGCTGGTCGACAAGGACACGCTGCTGCGGGAATCCGACTTCGTCTGCATCAACACGCCGCTGATGCCGGAGACGACCAAGCTGATCTCGACGCGCGAGCTGGGGCTGATGAAGCCCACGGCCTACCTCATCAACACCGCGCGCGGGCCGATCGTCGACGAGAAGGCGCTCTATCCCGTGTTGCGCGACCGGAAGATTGCCGGTGCGGCGCTGGACGTGTTCGAGGAGGAGCCGACGCCGGCCGACAACCCGATCCTCAAGCTCGACAACGTCATCGTCACCCCGCACTCGCTGTGCTGGACCGACGAGTGCTTCCGCGGCATTGCGTCGAGCGCCATCGGCTCGATCGCCGACTTCTCCAGGGGCAAGGCGCCCGTCAACGTCGTCAACAAGGCCGTGCTTGACGAGCCCGGCTTCAAGGCGGCGCTGGCGGCCCGGAAAAAAGCCTAGGGCCGCGTCGTATCCCGCCACCCGCCGGCGATCACCATGCCGGCGGGGAACAGGCGCTGGTCGCCCTTGATCGTCTCGCCGACCACGTCGGTGTATTCGAACTGGCCCTTCGCCAGGTCAAGCACCGAGGCGTCGCCGATCGCGCCGACCTTGAGCGTGCCCAGTTCCTCGTGCCGCAGCGCCTTGGCCGGCGTGGTCGAGGAGCAGCGCACGACGTCGTTGAGGCTCATGCCCAGGCACAGCATCTTCGACATGGTGACCAGCAGGTCGTAGGCCGGCCCGTCGATGCTGAGGATGTGCGCGTCGCTGCTGATGATGTCGGGCGGGAAGCCGTGCGCCAGCGCCTCGCGCGCCGTGCGGAAGGCGAACGAACCGCCACCGTGGCCGATGTCGAAATACACGCCGCGGGCGCGTGCCTCCAGCACCTCGGCGCGCACGCGGCCGTCGCCCTGGATCGGCGCGTTGGGGAACGGCCGGTAGCAGTGGGTGAGGATGTCGCCCTTGCGCAGGTGCGGCAGGACCTCGTGCCGCGCCGGCGGCAGACGGTCGAGATGCGCCATCATCGGGATGCCGAGCTCGTCGGCCGCGTCGACCGCGAGGTAGAGCGGCGTGGCGCCGGCCGGGCCGCTGGCGACGCCGCCCACGCGCACCTTCACGCCAACGACGAGATCGCTGTGCTCGCGGCAGATCCGCACGCACTCGTTCGGGTCGAGCAGGCGCAGGTCGGTCGACTCGCCGACCATCACCGGCTTGGAGAAGGCGAAGATGCCGGGGAAGGAGATGTTGATATAGGCCAGGATGCGGATCGGGCTCGGCTCGATGATGTGCTTGCGGAAGCCGGGGAAGTTGCCGGCGCCGGCGGAGCCCGCGTCGATCACCGTGGTCACCGCGCTCTGCAGCGCCAGCGCCACCGGATCGATGCCGAGCGAGGTGCCGCCCCAGTAGACATGGGTGTGGATGTCGATCAGGCCTGGCGTGACGATCTTGCCCGCGACGTCGCGCGTGGCCTTCGCGCCCGACAGGTTAGGGCCGATCGCGGCGACCTTGCCGCCGGCAAACGCGACATCGGACACGGCGTCCAGGTTCTGGCTCGGGTCGACCACCCGGCCGCCCTTCAGGATCAGATCGAAGCTCACAGC
>JAEULC010000266.1 GCA_016792605.1 Rhodospirillales bacterium | reverse complement strand
CACATATCCGCCCCAGGCAATGCCCTCACCCGGCGGCTGGTCACTTCGCAGCCCCACACTCCCACATCCCCCAAAACAACCGCAACTCCCGAAAACTAAAACTGTGTCCTATTCTAACCATTGTGATATTATCGCAACGTGAGCGCGACGGACGGGCCAGCCCCAATTTCGCCAAAAAACTAGCCCTATCTGTGACTTCCTGTTGTTCCGCCCACGGCCAGGTCCTACGATGGCCACGCCGCTGGAAGCCGGTGTCCGAGCGCCAAATAGGGACTGCCAGTCGCATGAAATCATTGAATTCCGGTCGCCTGGCCTGGGCCGTGGCCATTGCCGCGGGTGTCGCCGTGTCCGCCTGCGGCATGGACACGGTCGACGACAAGACCAAGTACAGCTCGAACAGGCGCACCGGCAAGGGCCAATCCCTTCAGAAACAAGACAATTCCGGGATCTTCGGGTCGGACGGGTTCACCCTGTTCGGCGGCGGCGGCGACAAGGCAGACAACAGCGGCGGCGGGGGCGGCGGAGTCGGTGTCAACAGTTTCCTATGGCGCGCCTCGCTTGACACCATCGCGTTCATGCCGCTGGCCTCGGCCGATCCCTTCGGCGGGGTCATCATCACCGAGTGGTTCAGCCCGCCGGAATCGCCCAATGAGCGGTTCAAGATCAATGTCTTCATCCTGGGCCGCGACCTGCGGGCCGACGGCGTGCGGACGGCGGTGTTCAAGCAGACCAAGGATCCGACCGGCAACTGGGCCGACGCCCCGGTCGAGGCCCAGACCGCGACCGACCTTGAGAATTCGATCCTGAGCCGAGCCCGCCAGCTGCGCGTCAACACGGCGCAGAAGTAGGCTGAACGGCAGCCCGGTGAGCCTGGTCCCGTGAGTTTCGACCAGGCGCTTGCGCTGCACCGGGCCGGGAAACGGCGCGAAGCCCGTCCTCTTTATGAGAAGGCGCTGAAGCAGCGCCCCGACGATCCCCAGGCGCGGTTCGCCTACGGCCTGTGCCTGCTGGAGGACGGGGCGCTCGACGACGGCATCGCCGCGATGCGCGCGCTCCTGCAGCGGCGGCCCGACCACGGCCCGGCGCACCAGGCGCTGGGCAAGGCGCTTGGCCTGCGCGCCGATCTTCCGGCGGCCGAGCATCACCTGCGCCGGGCCGTCGATCTGTCGCCGCAGGCGCCGGAGCCTTGGATCGAGCTCGGCGCGCTCCTGGCCGCGAGCGCGCCGGACCGGGCCGAGGCCGTGTTGCGCCAGGCGCTGGAGCGCCATCGCCGCCATGCCGGGCTGTGGTCCAATCTCGGCAACGTGCTGGCGCAGCGCGGGCGGCGCGGCGACGCGGCCGAGGCCTGGCGCCAGGCGCTGGCGATCAACCCGGCGCAGGTCGAGGCGCAGCTCGCGCTGGCGCTGCAGCGCCGCGCCGACGGCGACTTCGCCGGCGCCGCGTCGATGCTGCAGGAGGCGATCCAGCGCGCGCCGGGCATCGCCGAGCTGCACTACAATCTCGGCGTCACCTACTACCATGCCCGCCAGCCGACGCTGGCGAGCGCGGCGCTGAACAGGGCGCTGCAGATCAACCCGCGCTTCGGCAAGGCTGCGGTGCAGCTTGCCCAGGTCGCCCAGAGCGTCTGCGACTGGGACACGGTCGACCGCCTGATGCCGGCGCTGAAGGCCGACGCCGCGAACGCGGTGGCCGGCCGGCCCTGCCTGCTGTCGCCGTTCTTCTCCCTGTCGCTGCCGCTGGGCCTGGCCGAGCGCGCCGCCATCGCCCGGCAGCGTGGTCAGGCCTATGACCGGCAATACGCGGCGGATCGCGCGGCGCAGGGTTTTGCCGCGCCCGCGCCGGCCGCCGACGGCCGCCTGCGCGTGGGCTTCCTGGGCTCGGAGTTCCGCAGCCATCCGATGGCGCACCTGATCGCCGGGCTGTTCGAGGCGTTCGACCGCGGGGTGCTACGCGTCACTGTCTATTCGCACGGGCCCGACGACCAGAGCATCTATCGAAAGCGGATCGTCGAGGGCGCCGAGCATTTCGTCGACCTGCACGGCCAGGGCCACATCGACGCCGCGCGGCGCATCGCCCAGGACGAAACCGACATCCTGGTCGACCTCAGTGCCTTCACCGCCTTGTCGCGGCCCGAGATTGCGGCGCTCCGGCCGGCGCCGGTGCAGGCGACGACGATGGGCCTGCCCGGCCCCTCGAACGCGCCCTTCTACGACTACGTGATCGCCGACAAGGTCGTCGTGCCGCCCGAGCACCTAGCGCAGTACGACGAGACGCTGGTCTGGCTGCCCCACAGCTACTACTTCACCGACCGCGCCCAGCCGATCGCCGTGGCCGCCCCCAGCCGCGCCGCGGAGGGCCTGCCGGCCGAGGGCTTCGTCTTCTGCTGCTACTGCGGCCACTTCAAGATCGAGCGCGCGGTCTTCGCCGCCTGGATGCGGCTGCTCGCGGCCGTGCCGGGCTCGGTGCTGTGGCTCTATAAGGAGGCGCCCGAATCCGCCGCGGCGCTGCAGCGGGCCGCAAGCGCCGCCGGCATCGACCCCGCGCGGCTGGTCTTCGGCGCGCGCAAGCCCAAGGCCGAGCACCTGGCCCGCCTGGCGCTGGCCGATCTCTGCCTGGACACTCTTACATACGGCGGCCACACGACGACGGTCGACGCGCTGTGGGCCGGGGTGCCTGTCGTGACCCGGCTGGGCGACGCCTTCGCGTCCCGGGTCAGCGCCAGCGTGCTGGGCGCGATCGGGCTGCCCGAGCTCGCGGCGCCGGACCTGGCCGGGTACGAGGCCCTGGCGCTGGATCTGGCGCGGGACCCGGCCCGGCAGGCCACGCTCCGGACCAGGCTCGCCGCCAACCGCCTGGCGACGCCGCTGTTCGACACGGCGCTGTTCGCCCGGGGCATGGAGGAGGCGTTCCGGCGCATGGCGGCCCGTCAGCGGACCGGCGAACGGCCGGCGCTGATTGATCTAACCGCGCCAGCGGTATAAAGCCTTTCCCCCAAGCATCATCGCAACCCAGCAACAGACGGTCGACCGGTGTCAACGCGCTACAATTTCAAGGAATCCGAGACCAAGTGGCAGGCGGCCTGGGCCGAGCGCCGCAGCTTCGCCGCGTCCGAGGACACGTCCAGGCCGAAATACTACGTCATGGAGATGTTCCCCTATCCCTCGGGACGCATCCACATGGGCCATGTCCGCAACTACACGCTGGGCGACGTGGTGGCGCGCTACAAGCGGGCGCGCGGCTTCAACGTGCTGCACCCGATGGGCTGGGACGCCTTCGGCCTGCCGGCCGAGAACGCGGCGCGCGACACCAAGACCCACCCGGCCAAGTGGACATACGACAACATCGCCACGATGCGCGCCGAGCTGAAGCGCATGGGCCTGTCCTTGGACTGGGAACGCGAGATCGCGACCTGCCATCCCGGCTACTACCAGCACCAGCAGAAGCTGTTCCTGGACATGTTCAAGGCCGGGCTCGCCTACCGCAAG
>JAEULC010000378.1 GCA_016792605.1 Rhodospirillales bacterium | reverse complement strand
CACCAGATCCTGGCCTACACCTCGGGCCGCATGAGCAAGGCGAAGATCCGCACGCTCGCGGGCGACAAGGTGACGGTCGAGATGACGCCCTACGACCTGGACCGCGGACGCATCACCTTCCGCCACAAGGACGAGCGCGCGTCGTCGATGCCCGCGGCCGCCGGCCCGCAGCAGCGCCGCCGCTGGCGCTGAGGCCGCCGTCTAGCCTTCCTTCCCGCTTACCCCGGCCTCGGCGAAGGTCGCCGTGCCGCGTGGCAGGCGACCGCGACTTTCAGTATCGTCGCGGCGACGGCAGCTCGAAGCCAGCAGCCAGGGGGTCTACCCGCCCGCACATCCCTTCACCGCCCAGGCCGTCGCTGCATAGGACCGAGGGCCGTCGGCCTCGCCGTCCAGATAGGCCAACCTGACTGCCTGCCGTATGCTGTCCCGCATGGGCGCGTCAAGACACGCCACATACTCGGCGCCCGGCCCGTCTCGGCCTTCGTACGGCGCCCAATAGTCGTCGAAGCACGCAAAATCCATGCGAATGTGCAGGGAGGTTTCGACCACCTCGTAGAGGCCGGCGGTCTCCCACGCCTTCTTCAATTCCCCGGGGCGCGTCATCGGGCGTGTGTAGTTCCGGGCCCGACGTATGTTGGCCTCCGGGTCCAGAATGGCGGCGGTGTCGAAGAACATTCGGCTGGCGACGATGCCGCCGCGTATATCCCAGACCGCGGCTGCAACCACCCCGGTCGCTTTGGTGACCCTTCGCATTTCAGCGATCGCCTGCGCCGGTCGCGGCATGAAATGCAAGGCGAGCAGTGACAGGGTCCGGTCGAAGGATCGATCCGAGAATGGCAGGGAACTACCATCGCCGACCTGAAACACGAGCCGTGGATCGTTGCAGCGTCGCGCGGCATGGGCGATGTAGGGTGCTGCTATATCGATTCCGTGAGCCGACTTGACATCGCATTGCTCCGCGAGCGCAAAGGTTAGGCTTCCAGTGCCGCAGCCGACATCTAGCACGCACTCGCCATCAGCGCGCCCGACGAAGTTGAGAAATGGACCTGCTAGGCGTCGGCTCCATCGCCCCATTTGCGCTTCGTAGCCGTCGCCGTCGGTGGCAAGAAATGTCGATGACACGGGTCGCATCACAAACCGACATTCGCAAGTAGCGCCAAGGGTAGCGGTGCCATTTCTCCGGCTACCTCAAATTCCGGGTGACACCACGGATGTCGTCACTCGCGCTTTCTCGGCGGTGCAGTTGAATACAGCGCAAGGACAATAGTACGAAGCCAAGTTCATGCCGGACTGACTCGTGAGGCTCCGCTGCAAGCGATTGCTCATAATATTGGACGGCTTGTAGCAGGTCGCTGCGGTCACGATGGATGCGCGCCAGCTCGCGATAGACCCACTGAAGTACCCAAGGATATGGTGTCGATCTCGACGCTTCGACACATGCGTCGCGCTTCCGATCCTGATCCTGCTGATGCAGACATTGTCCGTACGGGTCGGCCACCGCAGCACTCGAGATGCAAGTCGCCGCAAGGACCATCATTGCCCCGCCAAGGGATAGCCGCCTGGCTCGGCCCGACAAGCCAAGGCAGCGGCCAGGCGAAGTGCCTCGACATGTCGGAACTGGGTTGCGGTTCGGCATACGCCTCCCTCCGCATGCCAAGCCGCATGCGCCAAACTCTGCTGCTTCGTTCCATGGGGGCCGCCTGGCGACGCGAGCTATGATGTCGAGAGACGACCCGTCTTCGTTGCTTGTCGCAGGGGCAGCCTTATTAGTCTAATATATTAATTCAACGCTTATTTATGCCCTCTTGGCATAAGGATGACCGCACATGGATCTGCGACAGGCACGGACTTTCGTCACCGTAGCCGAGCTTGGCACGGTCTCTAAAGCCGCGTTACGCTTGCGCATTGCACAGCCCGCCTTGTCTCGGCAGATCAGCAATCTCGAGCAGGAGCTGGGCCTCAAGTTATTCGATCGAGTCGGCCGCCGTCTGCTGCTGACGGGCGAAGGCGAACAGATTCTCGGCGATTGCCGTGGCCTTCTGAACCATGCCAGCGCGGTTCGTGAGCGCGCCCTGCTGCTTCGGCAAGGCGATTCCGGCGTGCTCCGGATTGCCGCGTCGCCGCAGCTCATCGAAAGCGCCATGTCGGGCTTTTTGCGTCAATATGCCAGACGCTTCCCCAGGGTGCAGGTCATGCTTACCGAGGCGCTCGGGTGGCCAGAAATCGTCGATCTCTTGGAGCGCGGCGAAGTTCATCTTGGGCAAAACCTGACTCACGCCCTACGGCCAGACGACCATCAGTTCTCATGCCTTCCGCTGGAATCTGTCGATCTGCTTGCCGCAAGCGCGAAAGCAATTGTCCTCGGTCAAAGCAGCGTGGTCGACATCGCTGCGCTCGCGCCCCATCCCCTGCTGCTTCTGACGACAGGATTCGTCTTCCGCAGGACGTTCGACGCTGCTTGTCGCCTCGCCGGGATCGCACCGAGAATTCTGTTCGAGAGCCGCGCACCACACACCCTGCTGGCGATGGCCGAGAGTGGGCACGGCGTCGCGATTATTCCGTCGTCGCTGAGGACCCAGCGGTATGCGCTGCAGATTGTGGGCCTGAGCTATGAGGGTAAACGGTTGCGCGAACCATTGGCCATCTTCTGGCAACGCCAGCGCCCGCTGCCTCACTATGCAACCGCCTTTTGCGAGATGTTTGCGTCCTACTTGCGCGACATATTCCCCATCACGGCGCCACGGCGATTCAACGCCGCTGGTGCAACAAAACGCACTGAACGATGACCGGAGCGCGCCGGCAGCTGGAATTTCGGCCACCGCCGCGCGGGCCGGAATAGCTTGCGATAGCTTGGGGAGGCCCTAGCCGTCCTTCCCGCTTACCCCGGCCTCGGCGAAGGTCGCCATGCCGCCGTGGCAGGCGATCGCGGCCTTGAGCACCTGGACCGCCAGCGCGGCGCCGGTGCCCTCGCCCAGCCGCATGTCCAGGTCGAGGACGGGCCGTTTGCCCAGGGCGGCGCAGAGCCGCGCATGGGCGGGCTCGGCCGACAGATGGCCGACCTGGCAGTGGTCGATCAGGTCGGGGCGCAGCTTATGCAGCGCGGCCGCCGCCGCCGTGCAGGTGTAGCCGTCGAGCAGCACCGGAAGCCGGGCCAGCCTTGCCGCCAGCACCGCGCCGGCGATCGCCGCCAGCTCGCGCCCGCCCAGCGCCGCCAGCAGCGCCAGCGGGTCGTTCCTCAGGGCGCGATGGCGCTCCACCCCCTCGGCCACGACGGCGATCTTGCGCTGGATCGCCTCGCCGGCGACGCCGGTGCCGGGACCTACCCAGTCCGCCGCGGTGCCGCCATGGAGCGCATGCGCCAGGGCCGCACCGGACGTCGTGTTCGCGATGCCCATCTCGCCCAGGCACAGCACGTCGAGGCCGGGCTCGACCGCCATCATCCCGTAGGCCATGGCGTGGGCGCATTCCTGCTCGCCCATGGCCGGGCCTTGCGTGAAGTCCTGGGTCGGCTCGTCCAGGTTCATCTCGTAGACGCGCAAATCGGCGTCGATCTGGGTGCAGAGCTGGTTGATCGCGGCCCCGCCGGCAATGAAATTCTGCACCATCTGCGCGGTCACCGCGGCGGGATAGGCCGATACGCCGCGCGCCGCGACGCCATGGTTGCCGGCGAACACGACCACGCGCGGCCGCGCCAGGCGGGGCGGGTGCTGGCCTTGCCAGGCACAGAGCCACTGCGTGAGTTCCTCCAGCCGGCCGAGCGCGCCCGGCGGCTTGGTGAGCTGGCCCTCGCGCGATGCCGCCGCCGCGACGGCCGCGCGGTCCGGGCCCGGCAGCTCGGGCAGCAGGGCGTGGATCTCGGCAAAGCTGGCGACGGGCTGGCGGGTTTCAGACATGAGAGAACTGCTCCGGCTGACGCTGGCGGCGGGCCCGTCTATAACGGCCAGGGCCGGTTTCGGCCAGGGGATCCGCCGTTGACCATGACAGAGCCGCCGCCGACGCGCGAGAATCCGGTCGCCGCCTGGATGCGCGACCTGAAGATCGCGATGATCTTCTTCACCCGCGTGCCGGTGGCGTATGACGGTGCGCTGGGCTTGAGCGAGCTGAAGCGCGCCTGGCGCGCTGTGCCGCTGGTGGGATCGGTGATCGGCGCGGTCGGCGCCGGCGCCTACGCCGCCGCCTGGCACGCCGGCCTGCCGCCCGGCCTGTCGGCGCTGCTGGCCGTGCTGGCGACGGCGCTCCTGACCGGCGCGCTGCACGAGGACGGGCTCAGCGATTTCGTCGACGGCTGCGGCGGCGGGCACGACCGCGACCAGCGCCTGGCGATCATGCGCGACAGCCGCATCGGCGCTTATGGCGTGCTGGCGCTGATCTTCTCGGTAGCCCTGCGCGTCGGCGCGCTGGCCGCGATCGCCACGCCCTATGCCGCGATGCTGGCGCTGATCGCGGTCCACGCCGTGTCGCGCGCAACGGTGCCGGTCGCGATCTGGCGCCTGGATCCGGCGCGCGGCGACGGGCTGGCCGCCGACGCCGGCAAGCCCACGCGCCTGACCCTGGCGTTAACCCTGGCCCTGGCGGCGGTCATAGCATTGGGGCTTCTGGGGCCGGTGCGCGGCCTGGCCGCGCTGGCCGCCGGAATGCTGGGCTGCCTTGCGATCGCGGCGGTGGCGCGGCGCCTTGTCGGCGGCTATACCGGCGACGTCCTGGGCGCCGTGCAGCAGGCAGCCGAGATCGCGATCCTGCTGACCCTGGCGGCCCTCCTGCATATCTAGCCATGAGCGGAGCACGATGAGCGAGTTGAAGATCACGCGCTGGTGGTGGGTGCGGCACGCACCCGTGACCGAGGATGGCGGCCGCGTCTACGGCCAGTCCGATCCCCTGGCCAACGTGTCCGACGTCGAGTCGTTCAAGGCGCTGGCACGCATCCTGCCGCGCGACGCCGTGTGGGTCGCCAGCCACCTGCGCCGCACGCACCAGACCGCCGACGCGGTCGCAGCCCAAGGCCTGGCGAAGCCGTCGATGTTCGTCGAGAACGACCTGGCGGAGCAGTGCTTCGGCGAATGGCAGGGCCAGATCCGCAGCGAGGTCTACAAGAACCACGGCCTGCCGCACGATTTCTGGCTGGCCCCCGCGCGCAAGAAACCGCCGGGGCCCGGCGGCGAAAGCTTTGTCGAGGTGATCGAGCGCGTGTCGCGCTGCGTCGACCGGCTCAGCGCGCAGCATGCCGGCCGCGACATCGTCGCCTATGCCCATGGCGGCACGATCCGCGCCGCGCTGGCGATGGCGAGCGGCTGCACGCCCGAAGTGGCGCTGAGCTTCGCGGTCGACAATCTGTCGCTGACCAGGCTCGACCATATCGA
>JAEULC010000336.1 GCA_016792605.1 Rhodospirillales bacterium | reverse complement strand
CTACAACAACCTGCCCGGCCTCACCGGCGTCCTTTGCTCGCCGAGCTGCTCGACCACCGTCACCGGCACGTTCAAGAACAGCGGCGGCGTCACCGGCGCGAACTTGGCCCATACGGTCTTCGTCAATGGCGGCGGCCCCTCGACCCAGGGCAGCGGCACCGCCGCGCGCCAGTCCGGCAGCGCCCCGCTGCCGCCGTAACGGCATCCATCCTCCGACCGTTTCCTAGTCCTCGGCCTCGAGCGCGCGCCGCAGCCTGCGGATGATGACGCCGCGCGCCCGGTCGTCGGCCACCGCCTCGATGCGGTCGTTGATGTCGAGGATCAGCTTCGACATGTCGTTGTGCCAGTCCAGGTCGACCACGGCCTCCGGCGCCAGGCGGCGACGGCGCGCGGCGTCGATCGGCGTCGGTGCCGCCGTGGTCAGCTCGTAGATGTCGTCCAGGATCGGGCGGAACACCTGCGACGCGGGAACCGAGCGCTCGCCGATCCGCTCCGCCAGCCCGGCGATGCCCTGCTCCTCGCCGTGGACAAGGAACACGCCGCGCCGGATCGGGCGGCGCGCGGCGGTCCAGCGCGCCAGTTCCGGGCCGTCGGCGTGGCCGGAATAGTCGTCGATCCGGCGGATCCGTGCCGCCACCTTGATCTCTTCGCCCTGGATGCGCACCGCAGCCGCCCCTTCTTCCAGGAAGCGCCCAAGGGTTCCCTGCGCCTGGAAGCCGACCAGCAGCACGGTCGCGTCCCTGTGCCACAGCCACCGCTTCAGGTGATGGCGGATGCGCCCCGCCTCGCACATGCCGCTGGCCGCGATGATGACATGGAAGCCCGAGAGCTTGGCGATCGCCTTGCTCTCGTCGGCGGTCTCGGTGAAGCGCAGGTGCGGCGAGCGCAGGGCGCGTTCGATATCGATATCGCCGTCCAGCGCCGCCGCGTGCTGGCGGAACACCTCGGTCGCGCGGATCGCCAGCGGCGAATCGATGAAGATCGGCGCGGCCGGGATCTCCTGGCGCTCCATCAGGTCGGCGAGCTCGACGATCAGCTCCTGGGTGCGCTCGACCGCGAAGGCGGGAACCAGCAGGGCGCCCTTGGCCGCGGCCGCGTCGCGCACCTCGGCGGCGAGGCGCCGGCGCCGCGCGCCGGCGGTCGTCGCCGGGCGGTCGACGTCGCCGTAGGTCGCCTCGACGACGACGTAGTCGAAGCCGGTGGGCGCCTCGGGATCGGGCTGCAGCAGCTTCTGGTCGGGGCCCAGGTCGCCGGAGAACAGGATCCGCAGCGGCTGTCCTGCCAGCCCCTCGCCGGCGAACTCGAGCTCGATCGAGGCCGACCCCAGGAGATGGCCGGCATTCCAGTACCGGGCGCGGATGCCCTTCGCGACATCGACCCAGTGCGCGTACGCGACCGGCCGGAAATACCCGAGCGTCGCGACCGCGTCGGCCTGCGTGTAGATCGGCCGCACCTCCGCGCGGCCGCGCGCCGCGTTGCGGCGGTTGAGGACGACCACCTCCGACTCCTGGATGTTCCCGGAATCCGGCAGTAGGTAGGAACACAGGTCGATCGTGCCGCGCGTCGCCAGGATCTGGCCGCGGAATCCGTCGAGCACGAGCTTGGGCAACAGGCCGCTGTGGTCGATATGGGCGTGGGTGAGCAGCACCGCGTCGATCTCGGCCGGGCGAAATGGAAACGCGCCGTAGTTCAGCGCCTTCAGGGTCTTCGGTCCCTGGAACGAGCCGCAATCCACCAGCAGCCGGCCGGCCTCGCTTTCGAGCAGGTAGCAGGACCCGGTCACCGTCCGCGCGGCGCCGCAGAAACGGATGCTCACGCCCACGTCGCCGCCTCCCTTGCTGCCGCGCCGGCGAGCGTCCTCATGGCCGGGGGCGCCCGCGCTTCGCGGCCCGGCTCTCGATCAGGTAGCCCGTGCCGAGCTTCGTCATCGCCACCGCCAGGTTGAAGCCCGAAAGATCGGCCGCGTGGATGCGGTAGAGCGGCTCGCCCTGCTGCACGAAATCGCCGATCTTCTTGAGAACCTTGATGCCGGCGCCCTTGTCCAGCGGCGCGCCGGCCGACCGCGCCAGCCGGTTCAGGCGGAGGCAGTCGATCCCGGCGACGACGCCGTCCTGCGCCGCCTCGATGTCCGCGGTCAGCGGGCCCGGCGCCGCGTGGCCGGCGGCCGCGCCCTGGGCCTGGATGATCCGCCGCATCTGCACCAGGGCGGCGCCGCTGTCCAGCAGCTCGCGCGCCCGCGCATATCCCGCGCCGCCGCGCAGCGCGGGGTCGTATTCGAGCAGGTGAGCCGCCAGCCGCAGCGACTTCTCGCGCAGGTCCGCCGGCGCGCCCGGCTCGTTGCCCAGGACGGCCATCACGTCCTGCGCCTCGAGCACCGGGCCGATGCCGTTGCCGATCGGCTGGCTGCCGTCGGTCATGACCACCTCGACCGCAATGCCGAAGTGGTCGCCGACGAACTCGAACAGCTTGCGCAGCCGCATCGCCTCGGTCGCGTTGGTGAGCTTGGCCGCCGGCCCGACGGGAAGGTCGATCAGCAGGTGGGTGGAACCGGCGGCGAGCTTCTTCGACATGATCGACGCGACCATCTGCTCGCGCGTATCGATGCCCAGCGGCCGCTCGACCGAGATCAGCACGTCGTCCGCCGGCGACAGGTTCACATGGCCGCCCCACACCAGACAGCCGTGGCAGGCGTTGACCACGTCCTTCATCTCGTCGATGCCCAGGTCGACCCGCGCCAGGACCTCCATAGTGTCGGCGGTGCCGGCAGGCGACGTGATGGCGCGCGACGAGGTCTTGGGGATCATCATCCCGTGCGCCGCGACGATCGGGACGACGATCATCGAGGTGCGGTTGCCCGGGATGCCGCCGATGCAGTGCTTGTCGACCACGACCGGCCGGTCCCACGTGAGCTGGGTTCCCGCCCGCGCCATCGCCTGCGTCAGCGCCAGCAATTCGTCGCTGGTCATGAAGCTGGCGAAGCTCATCAGGAACGCCGCGATCTCCATGTCCGAATAGCGAAAATGGGTGAGGTCGCCCACGATCGCCTTGATCTCCGCGGCCTTGAGGGTCCGGCCCAGGATCTTGGCGCGCACCGAATCGAGGCTGTCCGGCGGCGCGGCCGGGGTGACGGTGACCAGGCCGCCGGCCGGTTCGGCGAAGCGGCGGAACGCGGGATCGGACAGGCCGATCTCCCCGGGGCCGACCATCGAGTCGTCGTCGGTGATCAGCAGCGTCGCCAGCAGGACCCGCGCATCGCGCCGCAGCTCGACCCGGCTGAACGCACGGAAGTTCTCCGGCCGGAGCGCCATCGAACGGCGCGAGATGACGACGACGTTCTCGCGCCCCGTGTCGAGGTTGACGCGGCGGATCTTCAGTCGCGGTCGCGACGTGTCGGCAGCGGTCATCGTGCGGCGCCCATGAACCGGCAAGGCAGCCAGCATAGTACCGCGCCGATCAGGTTCGTTGATCCATATCACGACGCTCGCGCGGCAGGAGTTCCGGGGCGAAACCACGGAACCTCGGCCGGTCCTGGCCGTTCAGGTCGACGGCAAATCTGGAGGCAGATCTGGAGGACGAGGCGATGGCCCAGATTCTATCCGGCGTCGAGCTGACCGATCGCGCGCGCATCAACCTGGGCGTGGACTACGAGCTCGCCTTCTGGTGCCGGCGCTGGGGCCTGGCGGCCGAGGACATCCGCGAAGCCGTGAAACAGGTCGGCAACCGCTCGGCTGACGTGGCGCGTCTCCTGTCCAAGCCGCTATGACCGCCCGCGTCGCGTCGCCTGCCGCGACGCCCATGGTCGCCGCCCGCTCGGCCGGCCGCGTGCTGGGCTGGAACGAGCGCTTCGCCCAGGGCTGCAACAAGGTAGCCCGCGCCACCGGCCATCCCGTGACCCTGGCGCTTGCCGTCGGCAGCGTGCTGGGCTGGGCGGCCCTGGGGCCGACGTTCGGCTTCTCCGAGCTGTGGCAGCTCGCCATCAACACCGCCACCACCATCGTCACCTTCCTGATGGTGTTCGTGATCCAGAACAGCCAGAACCGCGACACCGTGGCCCTGCACCTGAAGATCGACGAGCTGATCCGGGCGAACGACGCCGCCCGCAACTCGGTCCTGTGCATCGAGGACCTGACGCTGGAGGAGCTGGACGTGCTGCGCGAGCGCTATGTCCGCCTGTCCCAGTGCGCGGGAACGTCCCGGGAACGCGACCCGGCCTCCGGGTCCTAGGGGCGCGCCCGGGGGGTTTGCCGGCGCGGCGGGACCTATGCGATACTCCCGCCGACCGCCCCAGGAGGACCACAGCACATGACGTGCTCAAGACCGATGGGACCCAGCGGACCGATGCGCCGCCTTTCCGCCATTTCCGCCTTCGCCTTGGCCATTCTTGCTACCGGCTCGGCCGCCGAGGCCCAGACCGCCCCGCAGCAGGCCGGCGTGGCCGCCGCCGTGCGCGGCCAGGTGCTGGTCGCCGAGCGGGCCGGCGCCGTGGGCAAGCTCACCAAATCGGGCGAGCCGATCTTCCTGGGCAACGCGATCAAGAGCGGCGCCGATTCCGGCCTGCAGGTCCTGCTGCTCGACCAGACCACCTTCACCATCGGCCCGGACAGCGAGCTGGTGATCGACGAGTTCGTCTTCGATCCCGCCAAGGGCTCGGGCAAGGTGACGGCCACCGTGGCGAAGGGCGTGTTCCGCTTCGTGACCGGCCAGGTCGCCCGCGAGAACCCCGCCAACATGCTGGTCCGCATGCCCGCCGGCACGATCGGCATCCGCGGCACGATCGCGATCGGCTCGGTGATCCCCGGCGCCACGCCCGGCGCGCCGCCGGCGCTGCAGGAAGTGGCCTTGATGGGTCCCGGGCGCGACCGCGACAGCCGCGACCGCAAGGGCGCGCTGCTGCTCACCGGACCGGGCGGCAACAGCGTCAACCTGGACCAGGCCGGCTTCGGCAGCTCGCTGTCGCCGGACGGCAAGGGCTGGGGCAGCCCGGTGCGCTGGCCGCCGGAAAAAATGGCGGCGATGCAGGCGCTGCTGAGCCGGGCCCCCGCGGGCGGCAGCGGCGGCGGCGAATCCGGCCAGGCCTCGCGCAATGCCGGGTCGTCGCCGGTCGACGGCAAGGCCGCGGCGCAGCTTGCCTCGCTGGTGTCGAATTTCGGCACGTTCGGCGACTCGCTGATCGCCGATCAGACCTTCGACCAGCAGCGCCAGACCCTCACGGCCGGGCTTGCCGACGGCAAGTCGACGTTCGAGCAGCTGCGGACGGCAACCTCCGGCCAAGCCTACTACAGCGGCACCGCGGGGCTCTCGAGCGGCGGCAGCTACTCGATCTTCGCCAACATCGACTTCGGCAACCGGAGCTTTGGCGGCGGCAATTCGCGCGCCGTCTTCAACAGCCCGAGCAACTTCTCGGGCACCGTCGCGCTCGGCTCGAAGAGCTACGATCAGCTGAGCGGCGTCGCGACCTTCCAGTACATCAACACCACGTCGGTCACGGGCCTGGGCTGCCAGACCTTCGCCTGCCGCACGACGGTCAACATCACGCCGTTGAATGCCGGCGGGGTGCTGGCGGGACAGGCGGCGCACGACGCGCTGGTCCAGCGCACGGACAGCTTCGGCAACCCGACCGTGACCCTGGCGACCGGCAGCGGCACCGCCACGCGCACGAACGGCCTCGCGCCATAGTCCCAGGCCCTTCACGCCATTGACTTTCGGCGTCCAGGGCGGCGCAATGGGGCCGGTTTCCCGTTGCGCCTCCTGGAGTTCACCAGCATGAACGACATATCCAAGCCGCCCGAGCTGCAGCCATGGCAGTGGCCCGAACAGACCTGGCGCGGCATCGTCGAGCATGTCCGCGCCGGCCGCTCGCTGAAGCCGAAGCGCTGGAAGAACGGCGCGCGCTGCGCGGTCAGCCTGTCCTTCGACAGCGACCACGAGACCGGCGAGCTGCGCGAGGGCGGCACCTCGCCCGGCAAGCTGTCGCAGGGCCAGTACGGCAACCGCGCCGGCATCCCGCGCATCCTGAACCTGATGAAGAAATACGACCTCAAGGCCAGCTTCTTCGTGCCGGCCGTGGTCGCGATGCTCTATCCCGAGGAGCAGCGCCGCGTGATCGCCGAGGGCCACGAGATCGGCATCCATGGCTGGATCCACGAGCGCAACTCGATCCTGCCCTACGACGCCGAGCGCGACCTGCAGTTCCGCTCCGCCGACACGCTGGAGAAGATCTGCGGCAAGCGCCCGGTCGGCATCCGCACGCCGTCCTGGGACTTCAGCCAGCACACGCTCGCGATCAGCCGCGAGATGGGGCTGCTCTACGATTCGTCGCTGATGGCCGACGACGAGCCCTATGAGCTGGTCGAGGACAACAAGCCGACGGGGATGGTCGAGCTGCCGGTCGAGTGGATCAAGGACGACGCGGTCTATTTCAACATGAACCGCTTCTCGGCCTTGCGCCCCTACACGCCGCCCTCGGCGGTGCTGGAGATCTTCAAGCGCGAGTTCGACGGCGCGTACCGCGAGGACGGGCTGTTCCTCCTGACCATGCACCCGCACATCATCGGCCACCGCTCGCGCATCTCGCTGCTCGAAGAGCTGATCGAGTACATGCGCGGCCATGCCGGCGTGTGGTTCGCGACCCACGCCGAGGTGGCGGAATACGTGAAGGCGGAAGCGAAGCTTTAGGGCGGCGTTGGCAAGATCCTTGCTTGTCAATTCGGCAGTGCATGGTGGCCGCGCGGCGTCGCGGCGGAAGGGGCGGTTGATGGTCAAGTTGTTCGGCCTGGCGGTGGCGGCAATCCTGGCGGCGGGCGCGCCGGCCGAGGCGCACACGGGTGCCCATGTTGCGGGCGGCATCGCGGGCGGCCTGGGCGCCGGCTTCGCGCATCCCCTGTTCGGGCTCGACCACCTGCTGGCCATAGTCTCGGTCGGTGCGCTGGGCGCGGTGATTGGCGGTTCAGCGCTGTGGGCCCTGCCGGCGACCTTCATGGGCGTGATGGTGGCGGGCGGGCTCCTGGCCCTAGCCGGGATCGGCCTTCCAGGCGTGGAACTCGGCATCGCCGCGTCGCTGGTCGTGTTCGGGGCGCTGCTGGCGGCGCGGATCGGCATGCCGGTGATGCTGTCGGTCGCGATCGTCGCGGTCTTCGCCCTTTTCCACGGCCATGCCCACGGCAACGAGGTCCCCGAGATGGCCTCGCCGGCCGCCTATGTCCTGGGATTCGTAGCCGCGACGGGGCTGCTGCACCTGGTCGGCATCGGCCTGGCGCAGGCCTTCAAGCGCCTGCCGCGCTTCGCCGACCTGTCGGTCCGCATGGCCGGCGGCGCGGTCGCTGCCTGCGGCCTGGTGCTCATCCTCGGGTAATTCAGCCAGCGACGAACTGGGTCGCTTTTGCGGCAATAGGCGGAGAGCGCCTGGGCTAGCCTTCCGCGAAAGCGATCGAGGGAGGAATGGCCATGAGCACCACGCGGCTTTCGGCGCGGCG
>JAEULC010000260.1 GCA_016792605.1 Rhodospirillales bacterium | reverse complement strand
GCCGTGTTCGGCGCCTCGGACGACCGCGGCAAGTGGGCCGGGCGGATCATGTACTACCTGGCCATGCACGGCTACGCGGGCGAGGTGATCCCGATCAACCCGCGCCGCGACGTGGTGCAGGGCAAGAAGTGCTACCCGCGCATATCAGACGCGCCGCCGGTCGACGTGGCGATCATCGCCATCCCGGCCGACAAGACGCTGGAGGCCGTGCGTGAATGCGCCGCGGCGGGCGTCGGATCTTGCTTGATCATCACCAGCGGCTTCGCTGAGGTCGAGGGCGATGGCGTGGCGGCCCAGGCCGAGCTGCAGCGGATCGCCGCCGAGACCGGCATGCGCCTGATCGGCCCGAACTGCCTGGGCGTCATCAACGTGCTGAACGGCATGGCGCTGACCTCGGCGCGGGTGCTGGAGGTCGACAAGCTCATCCGGGGCGCGATCGGCTTCGTGACCCAGAGCGGCGCGCTGATGCTCTCGGTATTCAACCGCGCGCACGACGCCAATATCGGCTTTTCGCAACTCGCCTCGGTCGGCAACCAGGCGGACCTGGAGCTCTGCGACTTCTTCGAGTTCATGATCGACGACGCCGATACCAAGGCGATCTGCCTGCACATCGAGGGGCTTAAGGACGGCAAGCGCTTCATTTCGCTGCTGCGTCGGGCGCGCGCGGCGCGCAAGCCGGTCTTCGTGCTCAAGGCCGGCCGCAGCGCCCAGGGCGAAGCCTCGGCCAAGTCGCACACCGCCAGCATGGCCGGCGCCTATCCGGTGTTCCGCGCCGCCTGCCTGAACGAGGGCGCGGTGCTGGTCGACGACCCCGATGTGATGGTGATGGCCGCAGACATGGTAGTGCGCTTCGGCCCGTGCCCGGCGGGCGATGTCGGCATCGTGTCGTCCTCGGGCGGCATCAACGGCGTCGCGTTGGACCGCATGGCAGATTTCGGGCTGACCCCGGCGGTCTATGGCGAGCCGACGCGCCAGGCGCTGGCGGAGTACATGCTGCCGAGCCATCTCGGCAACCCGGTCGACCTCGGCACGCGCAAGCAGGAGCTTGGCGGGCACGACATCGGCGGCGAGATCGTACGCGCGGTGGCGCGCGACCCGGGCGTCGGCGTGGTGATGGTGCCGCTGACCACGAGCCCGAACTACGAAGCGGTGGCCGGCGCCCTGGCCAAGGGCATTGCCGCCTGCGGCAAGCCCGGCTTCGTGATCGTGACCCCGGGCTCGGTCGCGGTCGAGGTGCGCCGATTGATCCGCGCCGAGGGCGTGCCGGTCTGCGAGCGCATCGATGACGGGTTGCGGATGCTGCGCGCCTACTGCGACTTTAGGCCCGATGCCGCAGCGCCGGAGCCGATCGAGCCTTGGACAAAGCCTGCCCTTGCCTTGCCCGGTGCGGGGTATCTGAGCGAACCCGAAGCCAAGGCGCTGCTCCGCGCCTATGGGATCGCGACGCCGCGCGAGCAGGTGGTCGCCAGCCGGGCCGAGGCGGTCGCGGCGGCCGACGCGATCGGGTATCCGGTCGTGCTGAAGGGCGTCAGCAGCCGCATCGTGCACAAGAGCGACGCCGGGCTGGTGCGCGTCGGCGTGCCGGACCGCACGGCGCTGGAAGCCGCCTACGACCAGGTCGCCATGGCGCTGCGCCACGGCGATCCCGGTGCCAGCACCTGCCTGGTCGCCGAGATGGTGAAGGGCGACGCCGAGCTGATCCTGGGCGCGAAGCTGGACCCGCAGTTCGGCCCGACGGTCATGGTCGGCGCCGGCGGCGTGCTGGTGGAGCTGCTAGAGGACACGCAGCTTGCCCTGGCGCCGGTCAGCCCTGCCCAGGCCGAGGCGATGCTGCGCAAGCTGCGGGTTTACCGGCTGCTGGCGGGCTACCGTGGCAAGCCCGCGCTCGACACGGCGGCCGTGGTCGACGCGTTGGTGAGGCTCGGCCGGCTGGCGCATGACCTCGGTGACCGGCTTGCCGAACTCGACATCAATCCGCTGATCGTTGGCACGACAGGCAGAGGCGCGATCGCGGTCGATGCCCGCGCCGTGATCGCCTAGCTCCCCGACCCGCGCCGCTGCGGGAGCGGATTGACGGCTCCCCAGTTCGCACGGATCTCCTCCAGCACTAGCGCCACGGCGGGAGCCAGGGCGCGGCGGCGGAAGGTCATGACGCCGATCCTGATGTTGCGCAGCCGGGGCTCGACAAGCGGAATGTGGACAAGCTCGCCGCGCGCGATTTCCTCGGCGAATCCGAGGCGCGTGAAGAAGCCGACGCCCTGTCCGGCCAGCAGCATGGCGCGCATGAACTCGAGCGAGTTCGAGATCACCCGGCCGCGGATCACCGTGCGCCTGGCGGCGAACTCGGCCTCGAGCGTGGGCGTGAGCGGCATGCGGTCCTGGACCAGGATCGCGGGGTAGGCGGCGCAGTCCTGCAGCGTCACGCGGCGGCGGCCGGCCAGCGGGTGGCCCTTGGCGACCACGGCGCCCAGCGGCGCCTTGCACTCCACCGCCACCTCGATGTCGCGATGGCGCTGGTCGACGAAGGAGATCGCGATGTCGACATGGCCGCTGCGCAGTTCCTCCGCGACGTTCGCCGGCCCCAGTGCCACGACGCTGAAGGAGAGCTGCGGGTGGCGCTGGGACAGGGCGGTCAGGATTGCCGGCACGAACTGCACCAGCATCGAGTCGAGCGCCGCCAGCCGTACCTGCCCGGTGACGACGCCGCGCAGCCCCTCGATCTCGTCGCGCACCTGCCGGAACCCGCCGAGGGTGGAGCGGACATGGCCGAGCAGCACCTCGCCGGCGGCGGTCAGGCTGACGCCGTCGCGGCGGCGGGCGAACAGGGGGGCGCCAAGGTCCCGCTCCAGGCGCAGGATCTGCCGGTTGATCGCCGAGGAGGCGATGTTCATCACCTGGGCAGCGCGACGGATCGAGCCGTGGCGCGCGACTTCCTCCACATAGCGCAGCACTGCCGCATGCATGGTCAATCCTCTGCCTGGATCGAGAGCGATGCCATTCTGGCATCACCATGGACGAAATACAGTGCTTTTCTAGTCCGCCGGGCGGGGCGTAGGATTGCCGGAGTCAGGGTGGATCGGGCTTCCAGGGGTGGGGGCACGTTCCGGGGTGAACAGGGGGACGACGATGACGAGCAAGCGCACGAATTCCATTGGGCGGCGCCGGGTGCTGGGCTATGGCGCGGCGGCGACGGCCTTTGCGGCCACGGCGATGCGGCCCACGGGCGGCTGGACCCAGTCGGCCAAGACCACGCCGGTCAACCTCCAGATCGGCTGGATCACCGGCGGCAACCAGCTCGGCGAGGTCGTCGCCAAGGCCATGGGTTTCTACGAGGAAGAGGGCCTGGCGCTGACGATCCAGCCCGGCGGCCCGTCGATCGACGGCGTGGCAATCGTCGCCTCGGGCAAGTTCGAGATCGGCCAGGTGTCGTCGAGCCCGTCCCTGATGCTGGCGGCCTCTCAAGGGCTGCCGATCAAATGCTTCGCCGTCGGCGCCCAGG
Source organism: Rhodospirillales bacterium (assembly GCA_016792605.1). Lineage (GTDB taxonomy): Bacteria > Pseudomonadota > Alphaproteobacteria > JAEULC01 > JAEULC01 > JAEULC01. Next base: position 3,076 of record JAEULC010000260.1, on the reverse strand, counting down.
AGCATCCCTACACCTTCTTCTCGCTCGGCAAGAAGCCGGTGAAGACGCCGCAGGAGCTGGTCGGCAAGAAGGTCGGCATCCAGGCAACCGGCAAGATCCTGCTGACCGCGATGCTGAAGAAGCACAACATCCCGGAGGACAAGGTCGAGGTCGTGGTGGCGGGCGCCGACATGACCCCGCTGCTGTCGGGCCAGGTCGACGTGTTCACCGGCTGGCTGACCAACACCACGGCGCTGAAGCCGCTGGGTCCGGACCGGGTCGACCTGCGCCTGTGGGACTCGGGCATCAAGCTCTACGCGCTGCCCTACTACGCGACCAACGACACGCTGACCAAGAAAACCGAAATGCTGGCCGCCTTCGTGCGCGCGACCGGCAAGGGCTGGGCCCACGCCCATGCCAACCGCGAGAAGGCGGTCGACGCGCTGGTTAAGGAGTACCCGAACCTGGTCCGCGCCGACGAGATCGCGGCCGCCGACGTCATGCTGGCCTACGAGTTCACTGCGGCCACCAAGGCCAATGGCTGGGGCCAGATGGACATGGCGAACTGGAAGGATCAGATCGCCGTCTACGACGACCTGAAGCAGTTCACCGCCGGCGCGCCGAAGCTCGAGGCCGTCGCCACCACGGCGATCCTCGACATGACCAAGGATAAGCGGCCGAAGATCGGCTGATACCGGAGGACCTGCGATGACCGCCTCGGTCGCGATGCAGGGAATGCCGATGGCAGAACGCGCGGCAGCGGCCACGTCGAGCGGTGGCGCTGCCGTGCACTGCGACGGCATCACCATGCGGTTCACGACCGAGCGCGGCACGGTCACCGCGCTCGACGGCATCTCGCTCTCCATCCCGCAGGGAAGCTTCCTGACCCTCCTGGGGCCGTCGGGCTGCGGCAAGTCGACCCTGCTGCGCGTCATCGCCGACCTGGCGGCGCCGACCGCGGGAAGCATCCAGGTGCTGGGCGACCGACCCGAGGTCGCGCGGCGCAACCGCGACATCGGCTTCGTGTTCCAGGACGCGGCGCTCTTGCCCTGGCGCACGGCGATCCAGAACGTGTCCCTGCCGCTCGAGGTCGGCGGCACGATCGCCCATGCCGGCAAGCGCTCGCCGGCGGAACTCCTGAAGCTGGTGGGGTTGGCGGGCTGGGAGAACGCCTTTCCGCACGAACTTTCGGGCGGCATGCGCCAGCGCGTGGCGATCGCCCGGGCACTGGTCAGCGGGCCGAAGCTGCTGCTGATGGACGAGCCGTTCGGGGCGCTCGACGAGATCACCCGCGACCGGCTGAACGAGGAACTGCTGCAGGTCTGGCAGAGCACCGGCACAACCATCGTGTTCGTCACCCACTCGATCTACGAGGCGGTGTTCCTGAGCCAGCAGGTGCTGGTGCTGGCGGCCAGGCCGGGCAGGGTGCGCGAGCTGGTGCCGATCCATCTCCCGTTGCCACGTCACCTGGATATGCGCGAGACGCCGGAATTCGTGCGCCTGGCCGGCCATCTGCGCCGCGTCCTGGAGACCTGCTGATGAGCGCCAGCACCGATACCGCGAGCATCGGCGGCTTCGTCGTCGACCAGGCCGAGCTGGCGCGATTCGAAGCCACCAAGCGACGCCTGCTCTGGCGCAAGCGCCTGCTGCCGCTGGCCGCGATCATCGGCCTGCTCGTCGCCTGGTGGGGCGCGGTGGTGCTGTTCGAGATCAAGCCCTTCATCGCGCCGTCACCCGTTGCCGTGGTCAAGGTGCTGATCGCGCGCTTCGACATCCTGTTCGCGAACCTGGTGCCGACGGCGATCGAGGCGTTCCTCGGATTCCTGCTCGGCAACTTCGCCGCCATCGCGCTCGCCACCGTCTTCGTCCACAAGCGCACGGCCGAGGAAGCGTTCTTCCCGATCGCGGTGATGATCAACACCGTGCCGGTCGTCGCCAAGGCGCCGATCCTGGTGCTGCTGCTGGGCAACGGGATGGAACCCAAGATCGCCATCGCCGCGCTGATCTGCTTCTTCCCGACGCTCGTCAACATGGTGCGCGGCCTGCAGGACGTGAACCCGCAGGCACTGGAACTGATGCGCGTACTGTCTGCCAGCCCGCGCGAGGTGTTCTTCAAGCTCCGCGTGCAGAACTCGCTGCCCTACCTGTTCTCGGCGCTGAAGATCGCCGCCAGCACCTCGGTCATCGGCGCCATCGTCGGCGAGTGGATCGGCAGCACCAAGGGGATCGGCGCGCTGATCATCCAGGCGACCTACGCCTTCGACACGCCCTTGCTCTACGCCACGATCATCGTCGGCTCGACCTTCTCGGCCTGCTTCTTCGGGCTGATCGGGCTGGTCGAGCGCCGCGTCGTCAAATGGAAGGCGCCCCGCGCCTAGACCATCCGGGAGGATGCCATGACAGCCAACAGCGATTTCATCAACGAGCCGGGCAGCCAGGTGCCGATCGTGTCGCGCGCCGACGTGCTGGTGATCGGCGGCGGGCCGGCGGGCACGGCGGCCTCGGTCGCCGCTTCGCGCAACGGGGCCAAGGTGACGATGGTCGAGCGCTACCCGTATCTGGGCGGCCTCGCCTCGGGCGGCATGGTGCTGGTGCTCGACGACATGACCAACGGCACCGAGATCTCGGTCAAGGGCATCTGCCAGGAATTCATCGACCGCATGGCGAAGCTCGGCCTCGCCGTCTATCCGCCGGCCGAAGACCGCCGGGTGCATGAGGAGATGTGGCGCAAATGGTCGCGCTGGGGCGTGCACGACTTCCACTCGCATTCCAAGCCGCAACCCATCACCTACGCCGCCGCCTTCGATCCGGACGGGTGGAAGCGCGTGTCCTGGGACCTGGTGAAGGAAGGTAATATCGACCTGCGCCTGCATAGCTGGTTCTCGGCAGCCGTCGTCGAGGATGGGCGGATCAAGGGCGCGATCGTGGAGAGCAAGGCCGGGCGCCAGGCGCTGATGGGCGACATCGTGATCGACGCGACCGGCGACCTCGACGTCGCGGCCTCGGCCGGCGCGCCGTTCCAGCACGGCTCCTACATCCTGACCACGGTGTTCCGCCTGGGCGGCGTCGACACCGACGCGGCCGAGCGCTTCCAGTA
>JAEULC010000258.1 GCA_016792605.1 Rhodospirillales bacterium | reverse complement strand
GGACTCTACGCGGTCTACGATTTGGGCGGCGGCACGTTCGACGTCTCGCTATTGCGGCTGGAGAAGGGCGTGTTCCAGGTGCTGGCCACGGGCGGCGATGCGGCGCTGGGCGGCGACGATTTCGACCACGCCATCGCCGAGCATTTCCTCGCCGAGCGCCGCGCGGCGAAGAAGCCGGCCGACCTCCAGAGCGCCGACACCAAGCAGCTCCTCGCGACCGCGCGCCTTGCCAAGGAATGCCTGACCGACCGCACCCAGGGCGAGTGGGTTATCGAGATCGCCGACGTGGTGTCGCGCCACAGGCTCGACGTGCCGACGCTCGACGAGCTGATCCAGCCGATGGTCGCCCGTACGCTGACGATCGCCCGGGGGGTGTTCGAGGACGCGGGGGTCGATCCCAGGGCGATCCAGGGCGTGGTGCTGGTCGGCGGCTCGACCCGCGTCCCCGCCGTGCGCCACGCGGTCGAGAAGCTGGTCGGCAAGAGGCCGCTCAGCGACATCAACCCGGACGAGGTGGTGGCGCTGGGCGCCGCGCTGCAGGCCGAGGCGCTGACCGTCGGCTCGGACAACCTTCTGCTCGACGTGACGCCGCTGTCGCTCGGCATCGAGACGATGGGCGGCATCGTCGAGAAGGTGATCGAGCGCAACACGCCGATCCCCGTGGCGCGCGCGCAGGAGTTCACCACCTACCAGGACGGCCAGAACGCCATGGCGATCCACGTCGTCCAGGGCGAGCGCGAGACGGTCGATGCCTGCCGCAGCCTGGCGCGGTTCGAGCTTGCCGGCATTCCGCCGATGACGGCGGGGGCGGCGCGCATCCGCGTGACCTTCACGGTCGATGCCGACGGTCTTTTGACCGTGACGGCGCGGGAGATGTCGACCGGCACCGAGCAGCGCGTCGAGGTGAAGCCGTCCTACGGCCTCAGCGAGGACGACATGGCGACCATGCTGCGCGACAGCATGGAGCATGGGCGCGCCGACATGGAGCTGCGCCTCTTGATCGAGGCGCGGGTCGAGGCGCGGCGGGTGCTGCTGGCGCTGGCGTCGGCGCTGGAGAAGGACCGCGCGCTGCTGGAAGGCGACGAGTACGCCCAGATCGAGGCGCAGATCGGCCGCATCGAGGCGGCGATCGCCGGCGAGGACCGCCACGTGATTCACGGGTCGGTCGAGGCGATGGAGAAGCTGGTCACTCCCTTCGCCCAGCGCCGCATGGACAAGGCCTTCGCCGACGCGCTCGCGGGCAAGACCATCGACAAGGTCGCCGCCGCAGTCGGCGACAAGAAGTAACGAGAGCGAGTTAGAGAGTCCAGATGCCCAAGATGACCTTCATCGAGCCCAACGGAACGCGCCGCGAAGTCGAGGCGCCCAAGGGCTTGTCCGTTCTGGAGATCGCGCACCGCAATGGGATCGACCTGGAGGGCGCCTGCGAAGGCTCTCTTGCCTGCTCGACCTGCCACGTGATCGTCGACAAGGAATGGTTCGACCTGCTGCAGGAGGCGACGGACGACGAGGAGGACATGCTCGACCTTGCCTTCGGCCTCACCCACACCTCGCGCCTCGGCTGCCAGATCATCATGACCGACGAGCTCGACGGCCTTGTCGTGACGCTGCCCGCGGCGACGCGCAACATGATGGTCGACAAGGCCTGATCCGTACCAGGTAAGGAGGAGAGGGAGACATGGGGCTGCGCTGGACCGACGTACACGACATCGCGATCCTGCTGGAAGAGCACCATCCCGACGTCGAAATCCTGGCCATCCGCTTCACCGATCTGTGGAAGTGGGTGCAGGCTTTGCCGGGCTTCGAGGACGACCCGAACAAGTCGAACGAGAAGATCCTGGAGGCGATCCAGATGGCGTGGCTGGACGAGCGCGACTGATGGCCGCGTTCAACGACCTCGTCCCGGCCGGCTCGCTGTTCGCGACGCTCCGCGGCGCCAACCGCGCGGCCTGGGACAGCTATGTCGAACACGATTTCGTCCGCCAGCTCGGCGCCGGCACGCTGCCCGAGAAGGCCTTTCGCTTCTACCTGATCCAGGACTACCTGTTCCTGATCCAGTTCGCCCGCGCCTATGCGCTTGCCGCCTACAAGGCCGACACGCTGGAGGACGCGCGCCAGGCCGCGCGGTCGATGAGCATCATCCTGGACGACGAGATGAGCCTCCACGTGAAGTTCTGCGCCGGCTGGGGCCTGACGATCGACGACATACTCGCGGTGCCCGAGGCGCCGCAATGCATGGCCTATACGCGCTACGTGCTCGAGGCCGGGCAGGCCGGCGACATCCTCGACCTGCTGGTGGCGCTGGCGCCCTGCGTCGTCGGCTATGCCGAAGTCGCCAACCGGCTGGTGGCGAGCGGGGCGACGAAGCTCGACGGCAATCCCTACCGCGCCTGGATCGAGGCCTATGCCGGCGAGGAGTACCAGAAGGTCGCGGCCGCCGCGGTGGCCCAGCTCGACCGGCTCTACCTCAGGCGCGCCGGCCCGGGGCGCGACCCGGCGCTGGTGAAACTCTTCGGCGGCGCTTCCCGCCTGGAGGCCGATTTCTGGCAGATGGGGCTCGACGCGGCCTGATCCCTTCCGTACCCCCCTCGAGGGAGGGGGCAGGGGGAGGGGGCGTGCCCCACGGATCGTTCGCCCCGAATACCCCTCCCCCTAACCCCCTTCCGCAAGGGGAGGGGGGACCAAAGGAAAAGAGGTGAACCAGGTAACAGCGCCGGCGCGCCGTTCGACCTACCCTAGGCTTGTGAAAAGGCCATTCCAGCCAAGGGAGCGTGACATGAGCAACGTACAGCTATTCCTACTCGCCGGCGCCGCCATGGCTTCGATCCTGGTGGCCGCCGCCATGCCCTCGGGCCCGTCGATGCTGACCGACCGGGCCTGGAACGACATCGGGCGCCCGGCCTTCCAGCAGGCGAGCCCCCCGGACCGCCTGCGGCGATAGCACAAGCTACTTGAACGTCGCCTTCAGCATGCTGAGCAGGTGCTCGCCGCCGGTGATGGGCGCGTGCTTGGGCGGGTTGCCCGGGCCCTGGCAGCTCGGCAGGCATTCGATCACCGCGTCGAAGTCGGGATCGAAGAAGAACGGGATCGAGTAGCGCTCGCGGCCCGACCGGTTGATCACCCGGTGCGGCGTCGCCTGGAAGCGCTCGTTGGTCCAGCGCGCCATCTGGTCGCCCAGGTTGATGACGAAGGTGCCGGGGATCGGCGGCGCCTCGATCCACTCGCCGGCCGAGTTGCGGAGCTGCAGGCCGCCGACCTCGTCCTGCGCCAGGATCGTCAGGCAGCCATAGTCGCTGTGCGCGCCGCAGCCGATCTCGCGCTCGTCGATCATCCCCTGCTGCGGCGGGTAGTGCAGCAGGCGCAGATACGCCAGCGCCTTCTGCGTCTTGCCGGCAAAGAACCCCTCGTCGAGGTCGAGCGACAGGGCCATGCCGCGCAGCAGTCGCTGGGCCAGCGCTTCCATCGCCGCGTAGTAGGCCAGGATCGATTGCCGGAAGCCGGGCAGCACGTCCTCGGATGGCCACTGGTTGGGCCCGTGCAGCGGCTTGCCGGTGCGCACGTCGGGGTCGTCCGGCCCCAGCTCGCGCATCAGGTCGAAGCCTTCCTTCAGGTCCCCCATGGCGGTGACGTCGGTGGTCTCGCCCTTCAGCGGGAAGTAGCCGCGAAAGTTCTTCGAGTTGGCGATGGGGATCTTGCTCTTCTCGGCCAGGGGCAGGGCGAAGAAGCGCCGCGCCTCGGCGAAGGTATGCTCTATCAGGTCCTGCGGCACGCCGTGGTTGGCGATGTAGATGAAGCCGATCTCCTCGCAGGCCCGGCCGATCGCGGCGGCAGTGCGCTGCTTGGCTGCCCGGTCGGTGCCTGAGAGCGGTCCCAGGTCGATCACCGGGACGCTGGAGAAGGGAACCTTGCGGGCGCCAATCCCGGCCGCCGCGCGCTCCTTCAGGCCAAAGGCAACCGTCATCCCGCTCTCCCCAAGATCGTTCGCCTACATATGAGTTTTAACCCGGGGATAGGGTTCGTCAAGGGCTGTCGCGCCGCGCAGGCCGGCGACGGCGCTCACTGCCGCCGCCGGCCTACCGAGGCTTGCCGCTACATCTTCGGCATGATCACCGTGTCGACGACATGGATGATGCCGTTGTCCGCGGCGATGTCGGCCTTCACCACCTTGGCGTACTGCACCATCACGCTGCCGCCGGTCGCATCGATATCGACCATGCTGCCCTCGACGGTCTTGGCGTCGGTCTTCTTGCCGGCGAGGCTGGCGCTCATCACCTTGCCCGGCACGACGTGGTAGGTCAGCACCTTGACCAGCGCCGCCTTGTTCTCGGGCTTCAGCAGGGATTCGACGGTGCCGGCGGGCAGCTTCTTGAACGCGTCGTCGGTCGGCGCGAACACGGTGAAGGGACCGGCGCCCTTCAGCGTGTCGACCAGGCCGGCGGCCTTCACCGCGGCGACCAGCGTGTTGAACTGGCCGGCGCTCACGGCTGTGTCGACGATGTCGGCGGCCTGGGCGTTGCCAAGGCCGAGCAGCAGAAAGGCGGACGCAGCGAGGGCGGTCTTGCGTAGCATGGAGGGAAGTTCCTTCCGTCAGGGTTGCAGGTGGATGAGCTACGCGATCCCGCGCCGGGCAGATCATCGCCAGCCCGACGCGGCGGGGGACACGAACCCGTGAGGTCCATATGATGACCCGATCGGGCAGAGGAGCGGCGCCTTGGGATTGACATGGCTGGACTGGGCGGCGGGGATCTGGTTCGCGGCGCTGTGGCTGGGCTACACAAGGCTCATCGACCTGCCGATCTGGCGCCGGCCGAACCTGAACCGCGCCATGGTCGCGCACCGCGAGGCGTGGATGCGCGAGATGGTGCGGCGGGACAACCGCATCACCGACGCGGCGCTGATCGGCCACATCATGAACTCGGTGTCCTTCTTCGCCTCGACCACGATCATCGTCGTGGCCGCGCTGCTCAGCGCGCTCCACGCGATCGACGACATCCGGTCGGCGGTCATGGAACTCGACATCGCCCATCCCGGCACCAAGGCGGCGTGGCAGTTCAAGCTGCTGCTGCTGATCGGGCTGTTCGTCTACGCCTTCTTCAAGTTCTCCTGGTCGATCCGGCAGTGGAACTATTGCTGCGTCATGATCGGGGCGACCGCCCCGATCGGCGACCCCGAGGCCGACCTGGGCGGCCGGCGCGCGGCGCGCATCGCCACCTCGGCGGCGCGGGCCTTCAACGCGGGGCTACGCGCGCTTTATTTTGCGCTGGCCATGCTCGCCTGGTTCGTGCATCCCCTGGCGTTCATGGCGGCGACGCTGTGGGTGCTGGCAGTGCTGGCGCGACGCCAGTTCTGGTCGAGTTCGGCCGACGTGATCGTCGAGAAGCCCTAGGGAAGAACGCGGAGGAGGAGAGCGATGAATGTCGACGAGCTGCGGGCGGTCCAGGCGCCGCTGAAGGGCAAGTACAAGGACGATCCCGCCTCGGCGCTGATCACGCTCCGGGCCGAGGGTTCGCTCGACCAGGGGGCGCTTTCCTGCAAGGTCGAGACCGGCAAGGCGGTGGTCGAGGCGGGGCTGCATCCGGCCACCGGCGGCAGCGGGATGCAGGCCTGCTCGGGCGACATGCTGCTGGAGGCGCTGGTGGCCTGCGCCGGGGTGACGCTCAATGCCGTCGCCACCGCCCTGGGGATCACGATCAACGGCGGCCGCGTGCAGGCCGAGGGCGACCTGGATTTCCGCGGCACGCTGGGCGTGGCCAAGGACGCGCCGGTGGGCTTCCGCGACGTGCGGCTGCGCTTCGACCTGGACTGCGACACCTCGGGCGAGCAGCTCGCCACCCTCTTGAAGCTGACCGAGCGCTACTGCGTGATCTACCAGACCCTGCGCAACCCGCCGGTCATCACCGTCGCGCTGAACGATTAACCCTTTCGCGGGGCCGGGTTGATCGGGCGGATTTTCGCCCTATAGTCGCGCCGTCATGAACAGCCTCGGGATCGACAAGAAGCCCGGCGACACCCGCGTCGTCGTGGCCATGTCCGGCGGCGTGGACAGCGCGGTGACGGCCGCGCTGCTCGCCGA
>JAEULC010000166.1 GCA_016792605.1 Rhodospirillales bacterium | reverse complement strand
CAAGACCGACGAGGACTTCGTCACCTACCTGCTGGAAGCCGAGGGCGTGGCGGTGGTCCAGGGCTCGGCCTTCGGCCTGGCGCCCTATTTCCGCATCTCCTACGCGACGTCGACCGAGGTGCTGAAGGAAGCCTGCACCCGCATCCAGCGCGCCTGCGCCGCCCTGAAATAAGGGGGCAGTGGCGATGAAGATCGCGGTCTACGGGACGGGCGGCGTCGGCGGGTATTTCGGCGCGCGCCTGGCGGCGGCGGGCGAGGACGTCACCTTCATCGCCCGCGGCAGCCACCTGGCCGCGATCCGCCAGAACGGCCTCAAGGTCACCAGCGCCAACGGCGACGTGCTGGTGAAGCCGGCCAAGGCGACGGACGACGTCGCCTCGATCGGCCCGGTCGACGTGACGATGCTCTGCGTCAAGCTGTGGGACCTGGACGACGCAGCCGAGGCCTGCAGGCCGCTGGTCTCCGGCGGCGGCTGCGTGATCCCGTTCCAGAACGGCGTCGACGCGATCGACCGCGCCGCGGCGAAGCTGGGCCGCGACAAGGTGGTCGGCGGCGTCGCGGCCATCGCCGCGGTCATCGGCGCGCCGGGCGTCATCAAGCATACCGGCACCATGGCGAAGATTGCCTTCGGCGAGGCCGACGGGTCGCGCTCGGCGCGCGTCGACGCGTTCTTTGCCGCGTGCAAGAAGGCGGGGATCGACGCCGACGTGCCGGCCTCGATCGTGGTCGCGCAGTGGCGCAAGTTCATGCTGCTCGCATCCTGCAGCGGCTGGACCTCGGTGACCCGCCAGACCTTCGGCGTGGTCCGCTCGGACCCCGAGATTCGCCAGGGCCTGCGCAACGCCATCGCCGAGGTGCAGGCGCTGGCCAAGGCACGCGGCGTCCCCATTCCGGAACAAGCGGTCGACGAGACGCTGGCCATGGTCGACAAGATGCCGGCCGAGATGAAGACCTCGATGAGCCAGGACCTGGAGCGCGGCAATCGCCTCGAAGCACCCTGGCTCAGCGGCACCGTCGCGCGGCTGGGACAGGAGTCGGGCGTGCCGACGCCCGTCCACGCGACCCTCGCCGCCGCGCTGCGTCCCTACCAGGACGGCGCGAAGACGTAGCGTCTAGCTCCGCCGGTTCGGCGCGCGGCTGAACAGGCGCACCACCATCGGCGTGAAGGCCTCGATCGGCATGGTATCGTAGGCCGGGTCGAAGGCGGTCTGGTCCCACTCGTCGCAGAGCCGGCAGGTACGCTCGAACGCGGGGTGGCCGCGATGAATCTCGCGCGCGTTGCGGTCCTGGTCCATCAGGTGGAAGAAGTGGTAGCCCTGGAAGGTCCGGTGGTTCTGGATCATCCAGTGGTTCTCGTCCGAGACGAAGGGCTTCAGGATCGCGGCGGCATAGTCGCCATGGGTGTAGGGCGCGACGTCGTCGCCGATGTCGTGCAGGAGCGCGCAGACCACCGTCTCCTCGTCGGCCCCGGCGCGCAGCGCGCGGGTCGCGGTCTGCAGGCAGTGGGTGTAGCGGTCGACCTGGTAGCCGAAGGTATAGCGCTCGACGCGCTGCAGCTCGCGTAGAACCCGCTCGCCCAGGTCGGCGTTCTGCGCCTTGAAGGCGGCGGCCACGATCGTCCAGTCGTTCTGGTCGTGGTCTTCCATCTTGGTAGCGCGGACCACGTCCACGCCCGGCTTCAGCACGGCGACCATCGGCGCTCTCCCCCGATCAGCACTTCGACGCCGCAATCCTACGCGGCCCGCGGCGGGGCGCCAGGGTGGGGAACCGCAATCCGATGCGAAATCCGTGCGTTACCCACCTACACCCTACGCCCCCTTGCCGAGGAAGCGCGCAAGTGGAAACATCCTCGGCGAGATAGGGAGAAACGCCCGGGCGGTCGGGCGGCATCCGATCGGTGGCCGAGCGGCCGCCCTGGGACAAACGAGAACACACCAAGTCCCGGGAAAGGAACCGCTCATGTCCAACGCGACCCCGCAAGGCCAAGGTACCCAGAACGGCAGACATCCCACCGGCCCGCGCTGCGCCGCCATCGTGGGCCCGTATCTCTCCGGCAAGACGACCTTGATGGAAAGCCTGCTGCTGGCGACTGGCGCGATCCAGCGCCGCGGCACGGCCAAGGACGGCAGCACCGTCGGCGACGCCAGCCCTGAATCGCGGGCGCGCAAGATGAGCGTGCAGGTGACGCCGGCCTCGACCACGTATCTCGGCGAGAGCTGGACGTTCCTCGACTGCCCCGGGTCGATCGAGTTCGGGCAGGAGACGATGAACGCGCTGATGGTCGCCGACGCCGCGATCGTCGTGGTCGAGCCGGTGGTCGACCGGGCGATGACGGTCGCGCCGCTGCTGCATTTCCTCGACGCGCACTCGATCCCGCACCTGATCTTCGTCAACAAGATGGACACCACCGACGTTCGCGCCCGCGACGTGATGGAAGCCCTGCAGAGCATCTCCGAGCGCCCGCTGGTGCTGCGCCAGGTGCCGATCCGCAAGGGCCAGGTCATCGACGGCTATGTCGACGTGGTCAGCGAGCGTGCCTATCGCTACAAGCCCGGCCAAGCCTCCGACCTGATCCCGCTGCCGGCGGACATGCAGCCGCGCGAGAAGGAAGTGCGCCAGGGCCTGCTGGAAAAGCTGGCGGACTACGACGACAAGCTGCTGGAGCAGCTGCTCGAAGACGTGGTGCCGCCGAAGGAGGAGATCTATCGCCAGCTCGCCGCCGACCTGGCGCACGACCTGATCGTGCCGGTGTTCCTCGGCGCGGCGGAGCGCGACCACGGCGTTCGGCGCCTGCTGAAGGCGCTGCGCCACGAAGTGCCCGAGATCGCCGAGACCAACGCGCGCCTGGGCGTGCGGCCGGGCGACGGGCCGATGCTGCGCGTCTTCAAGACCCTGCACCAGCCGCATGCCGGCAAGCTCAGCTTCGCGCGGGTGCTGCGCGGCAAGGTCAAGGACAACGCGACGCTGGGCGCCGACCGCATCGGCGGCATCTACCGCATGCTCGGCGAAACGCAGACCAAGCTGCCGGAGGCGGCGGCGGGCGAGGTGGTGGCCCTGGGCCGGATGGAGCACGCGCGCACCGGCCGCGCCCTGACGCCGGACGGCGACGCCGGCGAGGCGGGGGGCAAGTTCGCGCCCGTCCTGACGCCGGTCTACAGCCTGGCGATCACGGCGGAGAAGCGGGCCGACGAGGTGAAGCTGTCGGGCTCGCTGGCGAAGCTGGTCGAGGAGGATCCCTCGCTGCATGTCGAGATGCAGCCCGACACCCACGAGCACCTGCTGATGGGCCAGGGCGACATCCACCTGCAGGTCGCGGTCGAGCGGCTGAAGTCCAAGTACAACCTGCCGGTCGCCACAGCGCGGCCGCAGGTGCCGTACAAGGAGACGATCAAGTCCGGTATCAAGCAGCACACGCGCTACAAGCGCCAGACCGGCGGCCATGGCCAGTTCGCCGACATCCATGTCGAGATCAAGCCGCAGCCGCGCGGCGGCGGGTTCGCGTTCACCGAGTCGATCGTCGGCGGCTCGGTGCCCCGGAACTTCATCCCCTCGGTCGAGATCGGCGTGGCCGACTACCTGAAGCGCGGGCCGCTGGGCTTCCCCGTGGTCGACGTGACGGTCGACCTGCAGGACGGGCAGTACCACGACGTCGACAGCTCGGACATGGCGTTCCGCACCTGCGCCGGCATGGCGATGCGCGAGGCCATGCCCAAGTGCAACCCGGTACTGCTCGAGCCGGTCTTCCACGTGGAGATCGTCGTGCCCAACGCCCATACCGCGCGGGTGCAGCGCTTGATCACCGGCAGGCGCGGCCAGGTGCTGGGCTTCGACGCCAAGGAGGGGTGGAGCGGCTGGGACGTTGTCGCAGCCCTGATGCCCCAGGCCGAGCTGCACGACCTGATCGTCGAGCTGCGCTCGCTGACCCTCGGCGTCGGCACCTTCACCTGCCGTTTCGACCACCTGCAGGAGCTGACCGGCCGCCTGGCCGACCAGGTGGTCCAGGCGCGCAACGCCGTCGCGGCGGCGCAATAATTCGGGCGTAGCGTCCGCCAGGCAATCGATCACGGCCGCCGGGGGGCTTGATCCCCGGCGGCCGCCGCTCTATATTGGAATTATTCTAATAATGGATGGTGACGCTTGCCGCAAAGCCGCAAATCGGCTCCCATGCGGCAACGCAACGAGGAGAAGAACCCATGAAGATCGACATCGGCATCGGAGAGAAGGACCGGCAGAAGATCGCCGACGGGCTGTCGCGCGTGCTGGCCGACACGTACACGCTCTACCTCAAGACCCACAACTTCCACTGGAACGTGACCGGCCCGCAGTTCAACACGCTGCACACCATGTTCGAGACCCAGTACAACGAGCTCGCGCTCGCCGTCGACCTGATCGCCGAGCGCATCCGGGCGCTGGGCCACTACGCGCCGGGCAGCTACAAGCAGTACGCCAAGCTGTCGACGATCGCCGAGGCCGACGACGTGCCGGCCGCGACCGAGATGCTGAAGCAGCTCGTCGAGGGCCACGAGGCGGTCGCCAAGACCGCGCGCAAGGTGTTCCCGGCCGCCGCCAAGGCCGACGACCAGCCCACCGCCGACCTCATCACCGAGCGCCTCAACGTCCACGAGAAGACCGCGTGGATGCTGCGGTCGATGCTGGCGTAATGGGGCTGGCGTAACGGACGTTTCACTGACAGTTGATTTGTCGGCCCCGGTGCGCGAGCGTTACCTGCGACCCTAGGAATCGCACGGGCACGAGGGGCCGACCATGCTGATCAAGCGCCGCCGCGGCTGGGAGCTGAAGGAATCCGAAGCGACGCCGGAGGCTGTGTTCCACGGCCGCCGCCGCGTCGTCCAGGCGCTGGGCGCCGGCGCGATCCTCTCGGCGGGCCCCGGTTTCGCTGGGCCGGCACTGGCGCAGTGGGCCGACCCGACGGCGTCGCTCTATCCCGCCAAGCGCAACGAGAAATACACGGTCAAGGAGCCGCTCACGCCCGAGGAAACGGCGACCACCTACAACAATTTCTATGAGTTCGGCACCAGCAAGTCGGTCGTCAAGGCGGCCCAGGCGCTGAAGACGCGTCCCTGGACCGTCAAGATCGACGGCATGGTCGAGAAGCCGATCGAGGTCGCTTTCGACGAGCTGATGAAGGCCATGCCGGTGGAGGAGCGCCTCTACCGCCATCGCTGCGTCGAAGCCTGGTCGATGAAGGTGCCGTGGAGCGGCTTCCCGCTGAAGGCGCTGGTCGACTACGCCAAGCCGCTCGGCTCGGCCAAGTATGTCGAGATGTTCACCTTCAACGACCCGAAGATGGCGCCGGGCCAGAACAGCTTCTACCCCTGGCCCTACAACGAGGGGCTGACGATGGCCGAGGCGACGAACGAACTCACGTTCATTTCCACCGGCCTCTACGGCAAGCCGATCCACAAGCAGAACGGCGCGCCGCTGCGCCTGACCGTGCCGTGGAAATACGGCTTCAAGTCGGTGAAGTCGATCGTGCGCTTCAATTTCACCGACAAGCGGCCGAAGGGCTTCTGGGAACAGCTCCAGGCCAGCGAGTACGGGTTCTGGGCCAACGTCAATCCCGAGGTCTCGCACCCGCGCTGGAGCCAGGCGCAGGAAACCGACATCGGCACGCAGGAGAAGATCCCGACCCTGCTGTTCAACGGCTACGGCGAGTACGTGGCCGATCTCTACAAGGGCCTGGAGAAGGAACGGCTCTGGGCGTAGGGCGGCGCTACTTCACCACAGCGTATTGCAGCGCGTTCTCCGCCGCCGCGGCGCGGACCGTCACGATCGAGCCGCAGACCACGCGCTGCTGCGGCTTGTCGCCGCCCAGCTCGATCGGGTCGCGGAAGCGTTCCGAGGTGATCTTGAAGCTGCCGCTCTCGGCCTTGAACCAGAAGCAGAGCTGGACCCGCTGGCGCAGGTCGCGGTCGCCGGACTGGTAGAGCACCACGTCCTTGTCGGCCGGCACGTTCTTGTAGGTCATCGTGTCGGCAATGGCGGGCATGGCGAAGGCGATCCCGACGACGAGCGCCAGAGCGCCGGTGCGGCGAGCGGACATGACGAACCTCCCCTGCGAACGATCGAACCGCGGGGGAGCTTCCGTCCCTATCGCACCTGAGTCAATCTTGTCGACGTCAGCGCGCGGCGGTCAGCGCAGCTTCTTCACGAACAGGAAGTCGCCGCCGTCGTGGCCGGCCTGGCGGATGTCGGCGTATTCCGGCGTCTGATCGGAATTGAGCACGATCGGCCGGCGGATCGAGGCAAACAGCCCCTGGCCGTCGAGCACGTCGGGATTCTCGCGCAGCGCGTCGATGAAGGCCTTGGCGAACACCGAGTGGTTGCCGCCGCCGCCGTCCATGACCGGCTCGAGCCCGCCCGAGCTCATCACCGTGCGCGACCGCTTGGTGACGATCCGCTTGACCCAGGCCGAAATGTCGTTGTCGCGCGCGCTGCGCATGCCGGCGCTGACGCTGCGCACCAGCGTGCCGGAGTAGCAGGAGTCGGCGACGACCATGATGTGCCGCGCGCGCATCGCCTTGATGACGTCGGTCAGGTCGGTGGTCGGGATCCAGTTGGTCGGCAGGTCCGGATCGGCATCGACCGGCAGCCAGTAGCCGCGGCCGGTCTGGTCGTCGCGCACGCCGTGGCCGGCATAGTAGACCAGCAGATTGTCGTTCTCGCCGAGCTGCGCGCGCATGCGGTAGAGCGCCTCCATGATCTGCTGGCGCGTCGCGTCGGTCAGCGTCGTCACCTGGAAGCCGTACTCCTTGGTCAGGAGATCGGCGACGACCTTGGCGTCGTTCTGCGCGGTCTCCAGCGGGCGGACCTTGGTGTACTTGTTGTTGCCGATCACCAGTGCGCGATAGTTGCCGAACTCGATCGCCTTCAGCTGATCGGCGACGCTGGCGACCTTGGCCGGCGC
Organism: Rhodospirillales bacterium; assembly: GCA_016792605.1. Classification (GTDB taxonomy): domain Bacteria; phylum Pseudomonadota; class Alphaproteobacteria; order JAEULC01; family JAEULC01; genus JAEULC01. The sequence continues at coordinate 4,966 of JAEULC010000166.1, read as the reverse complement.
GGCCGCCTTCGGCGCCTCGTCGTTCACGGGCGATGCCGGCGGCGCCGCAGGCGCGGCGGCGACGGCCGCCGATGCCTTGCGATTCACCGCGATCGTCTTCTGCGCCATGTTGCCCCACTCGTCGACGGCCGCGAGCTTCAGCTCGCTGGTGCCGACCGGGACGCCGCGGCGGACGGTGAAGCTGCCGCCGGCGCCGACCGGCACGGGCTGGCCATTGATCGAGAACTCGATGATCGACGAGGTGTCGGCGATCTTGCCGGTCAGCTCCACCACGGGCCCGTCCGTCTCCAGTTTCGCCGGAACGGTGATCGTCGGCGCCTGCTTGTCGACCATCGGCGCGGGCGACGGGGCCACCGTGGTCGGCGCGGGCGCCGCCGCGGCTGTCTGCGTCTTTGGTGCGGGCGCAGGCTTTGCCGGGGCGGGCGGGGCGGCGGCCACGGGCGGTTCCGGCCGGGGCGCGGGCTCCGGCTTCGGCGCCTCGACGGCCTTTGGCGTGGCGGCCTCGACCGGCTTCGGCGCCGGGGCGGCGGGCTGGGGGGCCGGCGCCTGTACGGCCGGCGCCTGCGCTGGCGGCGCCTGGGCCACGACCGTTGCGGCGGGCGGGGGCGGGGCACCGGTGCGGGTCAGCTTCATCTCGGCCCAGCGATCGCCGACGCGACCCTGGCCGACGAACATGTTGCCGGCGAAGGTGCCCTTGATCTCCATGTTGTCGCCGCGCGTCGCGGCATCGCCGGCCGAGCCGCTGAGCGTCGTCTGTCCGCTCGGATCGACCGAGCCCTGGGCCGTGATGCGGCTGCCCTGGCGCTCCTGCTTGATCACCAACTTGCCGTCGACGACGGTGGCCGCGACGACGAAGTGCCCGCCGCGCGGGGTCAGCGTGCCCGACCATTCGCCGTCGAACGGGTTGCCGCTGGTGGTCCTGGGCGTCGGCGCCTGCGCCGCGGCCATGGCGGACGGGGCCGACACCGGCGCGCCGCCGCGGCCCAGCAGCAAGGTCATCTTGCAGTTGAGCGCGTAGCCCTCGGCCATCAGCGTCTGTGGGCTCAGGAGGCGGCCCTTGACCTCGATCAGCGTGCCGGCCGTGTCCTTGCCCGAGGCTTCGACCTTGCCGTCACCGGCGATCGAGCCGCGCAGGTCGCGCCCGCCGCCGCCGGAGAAGAACACACCGTTGAACTGGGTGCCGGTCACCGTGACCGAGGCCGGGCCTTCGTCACTGAAGCCGGTGCACTGGCGCAGCATCCGGCCGGACCATTCGCCGTCGCGCGGTCCCGCCACGGTGGCTGTCGGTGCGGCGACGGGCTGGGGCTGGGCCTGCGCCTGGTTCGCCGCGTAGGGATTGAGCGCGCCCGCCGTCGTCGCAGGCGGCGGGGGCTGGGTGCCGGCCAGGTAGCGCTGCGCCATCTCGCGCCCGCGCTTGGCCTCGTCGTTGTCGCTGTCGAGGCGCAGCGCCTCGTTGTACTCGTTGAGCGCGTCGGCGGGACGGCCAGTCGCGAGCAGCGCATCGGCCAGCAACCGGTGCGCCTTGGCGTTGTCGCGGTCGCGCAGCACGGCGGTCATGCAGGCCTCGACCGCCTGCTGGCCATAGGCCTGCTCGCACCGCTTCATGTCGCTGATTTCGTACTGCTGCTGCTGGCGGAAGGACGGCTCGATGATGATCGGCGCCCGTTGGCGATTGTTGAACAGCGAGTTGTTGCGGTGGCCGCCGCCGCCGCCGAACTGGATGCCTACCTGCGCCATCGCCGGCAGGGCCAGGGAGCAGCCGAGGGCGACAAACGCCGCCGCCAGCAGGGTCGGAGAAAGCCGAAGGTTCGCCATCATCGCCCACCTCGATGCCCGGCGCGCCGACACAGGCGCGCCGCCGCCTACATGTTTTTATAGGGTAGCACGAACATCGCCCGGGCAGCGGTGACGAAGCTCACATACGTGCGAACGCGAAGAGGCCGCGACAGCAACCGTCACGACCTCTCAACTATCGGAAATCGCAGTATCTTTTCGGTCAGCGGTCGCGGTTCAGGACTAGGGTGGTCGCTTTCACCCCGGCGCTGCCGGTGCCTTCGAAGCGGTCGTTGACGAACCGGCCCGAGATGGCGAGCGGGTCGCCGCCGTCGCCCGAGGACTTGTTCTTGTCCTTGACGAAGCCCTTGCCCTGGAAAAAGCCCGCGGCGTCGACCGGGCCTTCCAGCGTCACGCGGTCGGTCGAGTCCTCGTAGTAGATCTTCAGGTGGCCGCCGACGACCGAGGCGGCGACCGACATGCTCTGGCCGCGCGGCTCGATCTTGCCCGACCAGCGGCCGTCGAAAGGATGCGCCAGCACGGGCTGCGCCGCGGTCTGCGGCACGACGACATACTGCACCGGCGTCGCGACCGGCTGCGTGTAGACTGGCGCCTGGGCCACCGGCACCGGCGCGCCGGCGCGGGCGTTGATCTGGCGCAGCGCCTCGTCACGGCCCTGCAGGGCCGGGCCCATGCCCGGGCGCTGGATCAGTGCGTCGCTGTAGGCGTCGAACGCGCCGCCCGGGCGGTTGGAGGCGAGCAGCCCGTCGCCCAGCCGGCTCAGCATCTCGGCATTGCTCGGGTCATAGCGCAGCGCATTGATGCAGCTATCGACCTGCGCCGGGCCGTTCATGGTCCGGCAGCGCTGGGCGAAGTCGTTGTACTGGGCGAAGGCGGGGGCGGTCGCGGCCGCGAGGGCCAGGGTCGACAGGGCAGCCGAAAGGGCGAGGGTCGTCGGGCGCATCAGCGTCTCCTTTGCTGGCAAGGGAATTCCGGCGCGCGTCGGACGGCGCGGCTTGGAAGCCATAACCAGCGAAAGGGTGGACGGTTCCCGAGAAAGGCGGGGGAGTTCGTTAACGCGCGTCCGTCAGCCCGCCATCAGCTTCTCGATGAAGCGCGGCAGGGCAAAGCTGCCGACATGGAGCGCGGGCGTGTAGTAGCGCGTGTCGATGCCCGAAGCTGCGAAGCGCTTCGCTATCTCCTCGACGCCGGTCCGGCGAGGAGCGGCGCTGTCGCAGCCCCAGCCGAAGGCCATGAAGCCGCCGTAGTAGCTTGGCACCGCACCGACATAGAAGGCGGTGTCGGCGAACAGCGTCGTGAGCCGCTCCGCCGTGTTGCGGAGCTCGTCGGGCTGCAGGAAGGGCACGCCGTTCTGCGTCACCAGGATTCCGCCGGGCGTGAGGCAGTTCTTGCAGTCATGGTAGAATTCGCGCGTGAACAGCACCGCGCCAGGCCCGTGCGGGTCGGTCGAGTCGATGATGATGACGTCGAACCGGTCCTGGCACCTCTTCACGAAGGCGGCGCCGTCGGCAATCACCAGGTCGAGCTTCGGGTTCTTGAAGGCTGCGGCGCCGATCGAGGGGATATGGGTGGCACAGAGATCGACCACGCCGCGATCGATCTCGACCATCGTCACGCGCTCGACGCCCGGATGCTTCATCGCCTCGCGCGCCATGCCGCCGTCGCCGCCGCCGACGATCAGCACGCGCTTCGCCCGGCCATGCGCCAGGATCGGCACGTGGGTCAGCATCTCGTGGTAGATGAACTCGTCGCCCTCGGCGGTCTGGATCACGCCGTCCAGCGCCAGGATCCGGCCCAGCACCTTGTTCTCGAAGATCACCAGGTCCTGGTGCGCGGTGCGCTCGCGGAAGATCACCCGGTCGACGGTGAAACGCTGCGCCACGTCCGGGTACAGCGTCTCGTTGAACCAGTCCTTGCCGGCCGGGCTCACTTCACGCGACCGCGGCGCAGCTCGTCGACCTCGATCTTCGCCGGCCGGAACGCGCGGTCGAGCACGGGGATCGTCGCCTGCGGCACCGCGTCGCCGCACATGAACACGTCCAGCGCCGCGTAGGAGCGCTCGGGCCAGGTGTGGATCGAGATGTGCGATTCCGCCAGCACCGCCACGCCGGAGATGCCGCCGTTGGGCGTGAAGTGGTGCAGGTGGATGTGCAGCAGCGTCGCGCCGGCGGCCTCGACCGCTTCGCGCAGCGCCGCCTCGACATGCTCGAGGTCGTCGAGCCGCTTGGCACCCCACAGGTCGATGATCAGGTGCGACCCCGCGAACACCATGCCGTCGCGGGTGACGAAATGGTCGCTGCTGTCCTTCGACACGAACTCGCTGACCGTCGCAGCGCCGACGTCTTCCGCTTGGGCTTTGCTTGGCTTGAGGTCCAAGTCGATCCCCAATTGGAAGGAAGAGATGTTGTCCATCACCGCCTCCTCCGAACCAGTAGATGACCTAGAAGATCTAGGACTGAAAAATGGCGGGCTTCATGTGGGGCAAATGCCCTGTTGATGCAAGGGGAATTAGCCCTTTGGCAGTAATAATTTCCGCCCGCGCGAAACTGCGCCGGATCGTAACAATCCGGCACGGTCGTTTGTAACAATCGGGCGTCGCATCAGGTGCCGGCGAGACGCATCCGCGCTTCCGCGAGGTCGTGGTCGACCTGCAGCGCCATCCACTGCGAGGCCGGTACGTCGAAGATCTGCTCCAGCCGCACGGCCTGCGCGGCGGTGAACCGCGCGCCGCGCAGCATCAGGTGAAGCTGCTGCCGGCTGACGCCGATGGCGCGGGCGGTCTCGGCGACGCCCAGGTGCCGGCGCTCCATCTGGTGGCGCAGTGCATCGGCGGGCTTGTTCAGGGTCCAGTGGTTCAACGCCATCTTCCTTCCCGTGGCGGACGGGAGCCAATCGTTCAGACTCCGGGCGGTTCCCGGCGGAGCTGGGGGTAAGGCGGCGGTAGCGGTGACCAAATTGGGTCACGCCGCGCGAACCCCGTAGCCGGAGGCCCGATCGGTTAATCCGTTCTTAAGCGACGCCTTGGCATGTTGCGGTGCGTCAGCCGCTATGGCAGATAAGCGTGGCGGGAAGATTATGGTTAACGCAGTCTATCTCGCTGAAAGAGAAGGGTTTTCATGTTCAAGCCGGTTCGCAAGGCGATCTTTCCCGTGGGCGGCCTGGGGACGCGCTT
>JAEULC010000156.1 GCA_016792605.1 Rhodospirillales bacterium | reverse complement strand
GATGATCAGCTTGCCGATGCCGGGCCAGGAGAAGATCGTCTCGGTGACAACGGCGAAGGCCAGGGTCGAGCCGAACTCGAGGCCGAACACGGTCACGATGGGGATCGAGATCAGCCGCAGCACGTGGCGCAGCAGGATCGTCCCCTCGGACTCGCCGGCGGCGCGGGCGAACTTCACCGTGTCGCTGAGCATCACCTCGCGCGTGCCGGCGCGCGCGAGCCTCATCATCATCGCCAGCTTGAACAGGGACAGGTTCAAGGCCGGCAGGAACAGGTGGCTCAAGCCGTTGAGCGTCAGGAAGCTCCATTCGATGCCGAAGACGCTGACCGTATCGCCGCGCCCGCCCGCCGGCAGCCAGCCCAGGTTGACCGCGAAGGTCAGGATCAGCACCAGCCCGATCCAGAAGGTCGGCACCGAGAAGCCCAGGACCGACAGGCCCATCGCCAGCTTCGAGATCGGGCTCTCGGGCTTGTAGCCCGCGTACATGCCCAGCGGCACGCCGATCAGCGTCGCCCCGATCACGGCGGCCAGCGTGAGCTCCAGCGTCGCCGGCAGGCGCGACAGGATGAGGTCGAGCACCGGCATGTTGAAGACGAAGGAACGGCCGAAATTGCCCTGCACCAGGCGGACCAGGAAGTTCCAGTATTGCTCCCACAGCGGCAGGTCGAGGCCGTAGCGCTTGATCGTGTCGAGGCGGATCTGCTGGGTGGCGTCGGGCGAGATCAGCACGTCGATCGGGTTGCCGATTGCGAACACGCCGGTGAACACCAGCGCCGAGATGATCAGCATCACCACCGCGGCCTGCAGCAGGCGCTGGATCAGGAAGCCGACCATGCGTTCTGTGCCCCCCGGCCTGGACGGCCCCTAGGCGGGCCACCCGTGCTCGATGATACCGCGCGTCTCCTCGACCGCCACCTGCCAAAGCGCGTGCATCTCGGCGTCCGAGCGCTCGTAGAGCCCGTGGTAGTTGCCGTCGCCGACCAGCTTCCGCACCCCGGCCGGGTTGGCCATGCGCATCTGCTCCATGTTGACCTGGGGCTTCTTCTCCTTGGGCAGCGCCACGCCAGGGATGCGCGTCCAGGGGAAGTTCTCCATCCAGCTCGCATGCGAGGCTTCGGGGTCGATCTCCATGACCTTCTTCCAGGTCCTGGGCGATTTCCACCACTCGTGGAACTTGATGCAAGCGTCGCGCCGCCGGCCCATCCATTCCTGCAGGAGGCCGGTCACCGGCCCGTTGCCGCCATGGCCGTTGACGATCAGGATCCGCCGGAACCCGCTGCGGTAGAGGCTTTCCAGGATGTCCTCGACCAGCGCCACGTAGGTCGAGACGCGCAGGGAGACCGTGCCCGGATAATCGGCGAAATAGGGCGTGATGCCGAAAGGAACGGCCGGATAGACCGGCACGCCCAGGGGCGCCGCCGCATCGACCGCCACTTTTTCCGACAGGATCATGTCGACGCAGAGGCTTAGATAGGCGTGCTGCTCGACGCTGCCGATCGGCAGCACGCAGCGATCGTCCTTCGCCACCCGCGCCTCGACCTGCATCCAGTTCATGTCCGCGATCCGCATGCTCACCCTCCTGACGCCGGGCCGTTCGGCCCCGTGTTGCAAGACCACTTGACCAAGCCGCCCAAGTGTCGTCAAGTTCCATATGGAACTAATCGTGCGATGCGTCGGGGGAGCATGGCAGCGGCACGGCAGTCGCCCGTTCTGAAAAGCGTCGAGGATCCGGCGTCCGCGCCGGGCCATGGAGCGCGCGCAGAGGGCGATGCCGGGCTGCACCCGCTGATCGCGGTGAAGCTGTGGGAGAACCCATGCTGGTTCTCGTTCCGCATCAACTACCTGGGCCTGCGCTTTAACCTGCCGGTCTATGGCTGGATCGAAGAGCGCTATGGTTTGGTGCGGCCGGAATACGTGGTGCTCTATGCGCTCCACCTGCAGGACGGCATCGCCGCGAAGGACGTGGTGGCGTCGGCCGGCTTTCCCAAGAACACGATCAGCCGCGCAATTCAGAAGCTGTTGCGCCGCCGCCTGATCCGCCGCGCCTCCGACGCGCGCGACCGCCGCAGCTACGTGCTGCGGCTGACCGCCGAGGGGCGGCGCATCCTTGACGAGACCGTGCCGCCGATGGTGGCCTGGGAAAAACGCATGCTCGCCGGCCTCAGCCGCGAAGAGAGCCAAGTGTTGTCCAAGCTGCTGGCGCGGCTTGTGCAAGATTCTCCGAACTGGCCAACAAGCATCGAACAAGAGGAGCAGGGACAATGAACAAGCTGAATTATGGCATTGCCGCCGCCGTCCTGGCGGGTGTCCTGGCGGTGGGATCGACGGGATCGATGGCGCAGACGCTGACGATCGGCGTGCGCGCGGGGCCGGAATCGATCGATCCGCACTTCACCGCCACCGGCACCCATGCCGAGGCGCTGAAGCACGTATTCGACACGCTGACCTGGTCGGGCCCCGGCCTGGAAATCCAGCCGCGCCTGGCCGAGAGCTGGAAGGCGGTCAGCGCCGACACCTGGGAGTTCAAGCTGCGCAAGGGCGTGAAGTTCCACGACGGGTCGGACTTCACCGCCCAGGACGTGAAGTTCTCGATCGAGCGCATCCCGGTGGTGACCGGCCCCAATCCGCTGACCATCTACGTGCGTCGCGTGCAGTCGACCGAAATCGTCGACCCGCACACCATCCGCATCAAGACCGACGGGCCGGCGCCGAATCTGCCGAACGACTTCATCCGCCTGTTCATCGTCTCGCACAAGGCGGCCGCGGGCCTGACCAAGGACACGGCCAACGAGGCGTTCAACTCGGGCAAGGCCGCGATCGGCACCGGCCCCTACAAGTTCGTGTCGTGGACGCCGAAGGAGCAGCTCGTGCTCGACCGCTTCGACGGCTACTGGGGCCCGAAGGAAGCCTGGGCCAAGCATATCCGCAAGGAGATCCCGAACGACGCCGCGCGCGTCGCCCAGCTCAAGGCCGGCCAGGTCGACCTGATCGTGCGCGTTCCCGCTTCCGACGTACCGACCTTGCAGCGCGACCCGAAGCTGACCGTGGTCAAGGTCGACACGGTCTACGTGTTCAACATGGAAATGGACATGAAGGAGAAGACCGGGCAGGTCACGGCCAAGGACGGCTCGGCGCTGCCGAAGAACCCGTTCCAGGATCCGCGGGTGCGCGAGGCGGTCGACCTCGCGATCGATCGCAACGCGCTGGCCGAGATCGCCATGGAAGGCCTGGGCAAGGCGCAGAACCAGCTCGTGACGCCGAGCATCTTCGGCTACTCGAAGGCCCTGCCGCCGCGCAAGTATGACCCGGCGGCGGCGAAGAAGCTGCTGGCGGACGCGGGCTACCCGAACGGGTTCAAGGTGACCTTCAGCTTCACCAGCGACCGCCTGCCGGGCGACCGCCAGGTCGGCACCTCGGTGGCGCAGATGCTGGCCGCCGTGGGCATCGACGCCCAGGCGAATGCGCAGCCCGCGGCCGTGTTCTTCCCGGCCCGCACCCGCGGCGAGTTCTCGATGTCGATGTCGGGCTGGGGCACGCTGACCGGCGAGGCCAACTACACGCTCTCCTCGGTCGTGCACTCGAACGACAAGGACAAGAAGCTCGGCGCCTTCAACATCACCGGCTACAAGAACCCGGAGATGGACAAGCTGATCCAGGACGCGGGCGTGGAGATGGACGAGGCCAAGCGCCGCGCCTTCCTGGAGAAGGCCAACGAGCTGGTGGCCAAGGACCGGCCGCGCCTGCCGCTGGTCTCGGTCGGCTCGGCCTGGGCCATGCAGAAGGACAAGGTGACCATCAGCCCGCGCGTCGACGAGGACACGATGGCGATGGACATCAAGCCGGCTAAGAAGTAGCGACAGATCCTGCAAGGACGGAGGAGGCATCGAGCCTTCTCCGTCTTTTTTCTTGGCGAGTAGCGACATGAATCCCATTGCCATCGGCATTCACGGCGGCTGCGGCACGCTTGCCCGCGATCTCCAGAGCACCCAGGACTGGGCCGAGACCGAGGCGGCGCTGGAAGCTTCGCTGCGCGCGGCCTGGACGATCCTCAAGGCCGGCGGCTCGGCGCTCGACGCGGTCGAGGCCGCCGTCGTGGTGATGGAGGACAGCCCGCATTTCAACGCCGGCCACGGTGCGGCGCTGACCGAGAACGCCGAGCACGAACTCGACGCCTCGATCATGGACGGCGCGACGCTCGGCGCGGGCGCGATCTGCGCCGTGCGCCGGATCCGCAACCCGATCAAGGCGGCCCGCGCGGTGATGGAGAACTCGGACTGCGTGCTGATCGTCGGCGACCCGGCCGACGCCTTCGCCCGGCGCCAGGGGCTTGCCATGGTCGAGAACGGCTACTTCACGACCGCGCGCCGGCAGCAGGCGCTGGCCTCGCTGAAGGCGCGCAAGGAACGCGGCACGCTGGCCGCCGCCAGCGAGGCCGAGCGGCATGGCACGGTCGGCGCCGTGGCGCTGGACGCCAAGGGCAACCTGGCCGCCGCCACCTCCACCGGCGGGTTCAACAACAAGCCGGCGGGGCGCGTCGGCGACTCGCCGATCATCGGCGCCGGCACCTATGCCCGCAACGGCGCCTGCGCCGTGTCCTGCACAGGCCAGGGCGAGATCTTCATCCGCCACGCCGTCGCGCACGACCTGTGGGCGCGGATGCACTACGCCGCCGAGACTCTCCACCGTGCATCGGACGCGCTGATCCACGACGTCATGAAGCCCTACAAGATCGGGGCGGGCCTAGTCGCCGTCGACGCCAAGGGACGGATCGCCGCGCCCTACAACACGCTGGGCATGGCGCGCGGCTGGATCGGGCCGGACGGGGTGCTGCATCTGGGCACGCATGAGGAGATGAAGTCCCTGGTGCTGGCGTCATGAGCGGCAAGGACACCATCCTTGTCTGGGGCGCCGGCGCGATCGGCGGCACGCTGGGCGCCTACTGGGCGCGCGCGGGCAAGGACGTCGCGCTGGTCGACAACGTCGCCGCCCATGTCGAGGCGATCAACAAGACAGGCCTGAAGATCGAGGGACCGGTAGAAGAATTCACGGCGAAGGCCCCCGCCTTCACGCCGGAGCAGGTGACCGGCACCTATCGCCGCATCGTGCTGGCGGTGAAGGCGCACCACACCGAGGGCGCGATGCGCCAGCTCCTGCCGCACCTGGCGCCGGACGGCTTCGTGCTGTCGGCGCAGAACGGGCTCAACGAGCTGACCATCGCGCGCATCGCCGGCGAGAAGCGGACCATGGGCTGCTTCGTCAATTTCGGCGCCGACTACCTGGAGCCGGGCAGGATCCTGTTCGGCGGCCGCGCCGCCGTGGTCGTCGGCGAGCTCGATGGGTCGACCACGCCGCGCGTGCAGGAGATGCACGATCTCCTGAAAATCTTCGAGCCCAACGCGGTGCTGACCGACAATATCTGGGGCTACCTCTGGGGCAAGCTCGGCTACGGCGCGCTGCTCTTCGCCACGGCGCTGACAAACGCCTCGATCGCCGATGCGCTGGAGGCGCCGAAGTACTTCGAGACCTACCGCCGCCTCGCCGGCGAAGCGATGGCGGTGGCCGCCGCGAAGAAGGTCAAGCCGCTGGGCTTCAACGGCTACGAGCCCGAAGCCTTCCTGCCTGGTGCGCCCGAGGCCGCGACCCGCGCCTCCATCGCCGCGATGGTCAAGCACAACCGCGGCTCGGCCAAGTCGCATAGCGGCATCTGGCGCGACCTGGCGGTGCGCAAGCGCAAGACCGAGATCGACGCGCAGATTGCTATCATCTCCAGCATCGGCAAGGAGGTCGGCGTGCAGACGCCGACGGTCGACCGGCTGGTGACGCTGATCCACGAGATCGAGGACGGCAAGCGGCCGATGGACTGGTCGAGCCTGGACGCCCTCGCGGGATAAATGGGGGAGCCTGACATGCTGATCGAATTCCCCAACCGCACGG
>JAEULC010000104.1 GCA_016792605.1 Rhodospirillales bacterium | reverse complement strand
GTCGGCCGCGACGCGGGCTTCGCGCTGCTGCGCCTGTCCTCGGGCGAGATGCGCAAGGTCTCGGGCGAGTGCATGGCCACGGTCGGCGCCGTCTCGAACCCGGACCGCATGAACCAGACGATCGGCAAGGCCGGGCGTTCGCGCTGGCTGGGCGTACGCCCGACAGTTCGCGGCGTCGCCATGAACCCGGTCGACCATCCGCATGGCGGCGGCGAAGGCCGCACCTCGGGCGGCCGCCATCCGGTCACCCCGTGGGGCAAGGGCACCAAGGGCAACCGCACGCGTACCAACAAGCGCAGCGACAGCATGATTCTGCGTCGCCGGTTCCAGAAGTAGGAGGCCACCAGTGGCTCGTTCGGTTTGGAAAGGCCCGTTCATCGACGGCAGCATCCTGAAGAAGGCGGAGAAGACCCGCGCCTCGGGACGCAACGAGATCATCAAGACGTGGTCGCGCCGCTCGACGATCCTGCCGCAGTTCGTCGGCCTGACCTTCGGCGTCTACAACGGCCACAAGTTTCTGCCGGTGCTGGTGACCGAGAACATGATCGGCCACAAGTTCGGCGAGTTTTCGCCCACCCGCACCTTCCACGGCCACGCGGCCGACAAGAAGGCCAAGCGGGCCTAAACGGAACCAGGGAAGCTAGGAACGACCATGGGCAAGAAGGCAAGAGACCGGGTTCTGCCGGAGACGGATGCGCAGGCGATCGCCCGCGCGCTCCGCGGCAGCCCGTACAAGCTGAACCTGGTGGCCGAGATGATCCGCGGCAAGTCGGCCGAGATCGCGCTGGCGGAGCTCGCCTTCTCGAAGCGCCGGATGGCGGTCGACGTGCGCAAGGTGCTGCAGGCCGCGATCGCCAACGCCGAGAACAACCACCAGCTCGACGTAGACCGCCTCTACGTGAAGTCGGCGACGGTCGGCAAGACGGCGTCGATGCGCCGGTTCCATGCCCGCGGCCGCGGCCGCATGGGCGCCATCGAGAAGCCGATCAGCAATCTCACCGTCATCGTGAGCGAACGCAAGAAGCGCGAAGAGCGCGAGGAGAAGGCCTAAGCCATGGGTCAAAAGGTCAATCCCGTCGGTCTGCGGCTGGGCATCAACCGGACGTGGGACTCGCGCTGGTTCGCCAAGCGCGACTACGCCAACCTGCTGCATGACGACCTGAAGCTGCGCAACTTCTTGGTGAAGCGCCTGCAGCAGGCCGGCGTTGCCCGCGTGGTGATCGAGCGTCCGGCCAAGCGCGCGCGGATCACGATCCACACCGCACGTCCGGGCGTCGTCATCGGCAAGAAGGGCGCCGACATCGAGAAGCTGCGCGCCGAGCTGGCCAAGATGACGGGCGGCGACGTCAACCTGAACATCGTCGAGATCCGCAAGCCCGAGATCGACGCCAAGCTCGTCGCCGAGGGCATCGCCCAGCAGCTCGAGCGCCGCGTGGCCTTCCGCCGCGCTATGAAGCGCGCCGTACAGTCGGCGATGCGGCTCGGCGCGCTCGGCATCCGCATCAACTGCGGCGGCCGCCTCGGCGGCGCCGAGATCGCGCGCATCGAGTGGTATCGCGAAGGCCGCGTGCCGCTGCACACGCTGCGCGCCGACGTCGACTTTGGTCGTGCGACCGCCCGGACCACCTACGGCACCTGCGGCGTCAAGGTGTGGGTGTTCAAGGGCGAGATCATGGCGCACGACCCCATGGCCCAGGACAAGCGGGCCATGGAACAGCAGGTCACGCGCTAAAGACAGGATTGGACGGGACTAGAAGTCATGCTCTCGCCTAAGCGAACCAAGTACCGCAAGGCCCACAAGGGCCGCGTCCACGGCCTGGCCAAGGGCGGCACGGACCTGAATTTCGGCGCGTATGGCCTGAAGGCCACCGAGCCGGGCCGGGTCACCGCGCGCCAGATCGAGGCCGCCCGCCGCTGCATCACGCGCCACATGAAGCGCGTGGGCAAGCTGTGGATCCGCATCTTCCCGGACGTGCCGGTCTCGACCAAGCCGGCCGAAGTCCGCATGGGCTCGGGCAAGGGCAATCCGGAATACTGGATCTGCCGCGTGAAGCCGGGCCGCATCATGTTCGAACTCGATGGCGTTCCGGACACGCTGGCGAAGGAGGCTTTCGAACTCGCCGCCGCCAAGCTGCCGATCCTGACCCGCATGGTCAGCCGGCCCGGACAGGAGGCCTAGATGAAGGCGAGCGAACTGAAGACCGAGACGCCGGACCAGCTGAAGCAGCGGGTTTCCGAGCTGCGCAAGGAGCAGTTCAACCTGCGCTTCCAGCGGGCCAGCGGCCAGCTCGAGAAGACCGACCGCGTGCGCGCCGTGCGGCGCGACATCGCGCGCATCAAGACCCTGCTTGGCGCCAAGGCCGCGGCTTCGCGGTCCGGCGGCAAGAAGTCGTAACCGGAGACAGAGCCGATGCCCAGGCGAGTGCTGCAAGGGGTCGTGGTGAGCGACAAGAACGCGAAGACCGTGGTGGTCCGCGTCGTGCGTCGCATCATGCACCCGCTCTACAAGAAGTTCGTCACCCAGTCGAAGCGCTACCATGCCCATGACGAGCAGGGTCGTTTCAAGGCCGGGGACACCGTGCGGATCCGCGAGTGCCGGCCGCTGTCCAAGCTGAAGCGCTGGGAAGTCGTGGCCGATGACGCCGCGGCCGCCAGCTAGATCTGAACCGGGAGCTTTGACGCCATGATTCAGGTCGAAACCAACCTGGAGGTCGCCGACAACTCCGGCGCCCGCCGCGTCCAGTGCATCAAGGTGCTGGGCGGTTCCAAGCGCCGCTATGCCTCGATCGGCGACGTGATCGTGGTGTCGGTGAAGGACGCCATTCCGCGCGGCCGCGTTAAGAAGGGCGACGTGCACCAGGCGGTCATCGTGCGCACCGCGCGCGAAATCCACCGCACCGACGGCAGCGCGATCCGCTTCGATCGCAACGCGGCGGTGTTGATCAACAAGCAGGGCGAGCCCATCGGGACGCGCATCTTCGGACCCGTCACGCGCGAGCTGCGCGCGAAGAAGTTCATGAAGATCGTCTCGCTGGCGCCGGAAGTTCTGTAGAGGATTGAGGGTCCGACGATGACCGCGAAACTGAAGATCAAGAAGGGCGACAAGGTGATCGTGATCGCCGGTCGCGACCGTGGCCGCACCGGCGAGGTGCTGCGCGTGGCGCCGAAGGAATCGCGGCTGTTCGTGCAGGGCGTGAACATGGTCAAGCGCCATACGCGCCAGAAGCCGGGCGAGACCGGCGGCATCGTCGAGAAGGAAGGCCCGATCCACATTTCGAACGTCGCCCATGTCGATCCGAAGGACGGCAAGGCGACCCGCGTCGGCTTCAAGGTCGTCGATGGCGATCGCAAGGTCCGCTTTGCCAAGCGGTCCGGCGAGATCATCGACCGCTAGGCGCGAGAAGGAGTACAAGACCATGGCGACCCGCCTCCGCAAGCACTACGACGAAGTCGTGCACCCGCGCCTGATGAAGGAACTGAACTACAAGAACCCGATGCAGGTGCCGCGCCTCGACAAGATCGTCCTGAACATGGGCGTCGGCGAGACCACGTCCGACACCAAGAAGATCGAGGCGGCGGTGGCGGACATGACCGCGATCGCCGGCCAGAAGCCGGTCATCACCCGCGCCAAGAAGTCGATCGCCGGCTTCAAGGTCCGCGAGAACATGCCGCTGGGCTGCAAGGTGACGCTGCGCCGCGACCACATGTACGAGTTCCTTGACCGGCTGGTGACCATCGCCCTGCCGCGCGTGCGCGACTTCCGCGGCCTGTCGCCGAAGAGCTTCGACGGCAACGGCAACTACGCGCTCGGCATCAAGGAACAGCTGATCTTCCCGGAGATCAACTACGACAAGGTCGACGAGGTGCGCGGGATGGACATCATCATCTGCACCACGGCGAAGTCCGACGACGAGGGGAGGGCGCTGCTCAAGTGCTTCGACTTCCCCTTCATCAACTGACCGCAAGCCCCACGGAGGCTTTGGACAGACATGGCTAAGACGAGTTCGATCCAGCGCAACAAGCATCGCCGCAAGCTTGTGAAGCAGCACGCGAAGAAGCGCGCTGCGCTCAAGGCGACGATCATGAACCAGGCGCTGTCGATGGAAGAGCGCTTTTCCGCGCAGGCCAAGCTCTCGGAGCTGCCGCGGAACAGCTCCCCCGTACGCATTCACAATCGTTGCGAACTGAGCGGGCGTCCGCGCGCGGTCTATCGCAAGTTCAAGCTGTCGCGGATCGCGCTCCGGGACCTGGCCTCGCAGGGCCAGATTCCGGGCATGGTCAAGGCAAGCTGGTAAGCCGGAGAACGAGAACATGGCTCTGAGCGATCCTCTGGGCGATCTGTTGACCCGTATTCGCAATGCCCAGCGACAAGGGATCCACACGATCACGTCGCCGGCGTCGCAGCTGCGCGCCAACGTGCTCGAAGTGCTGAAGCGCGAGGGTTACATCCGCGACTATGCCGTCTCGGACGTGCGCGCCGGCGTGCGCGAGCTGCGCGTCGAGCTGAAGTACCACGAGGGCTCGCCGGTGATCCGCCAGATCGCCCGCGTGTCCAAGCCGGGCCGCCGCGTCTATTCGCGGATCGCGGACCTGCAGCGCGTGTACAACGGCCTCGGGATCTCGATCCTATCGACGCCGCGCGGCGTGATGTCCGACAACGAGGCCCGCGCCGCGAATGTCGGCGGCGAAGTCCTCTGCCAGGTGTTCTAAGGCCGGCAGCGGGAAGCAAGGAAGACGGAGCAGACAATGTCGCGTATCGGCAAGTATCCGGTGGCGTTGCCCAAGGGCGTCACGGTCGACATCGCCGGCCAGAAGCTGAAGGCCAAGGGCAAGCTCGGCGAACTCAGCCTGGTGGTCGACAATGACATCGAGGCCAAGGTCGACGGCGGCGCCGTGAAGATCACGCCGCGCTCGGAGTCCAAGCGCGCGCGCACCATGTGGGGCACGACCCGCAGCCTGGTGAACAGCATGGTCAAGGGCGTCGACCAGGGCTTCACCAAGAACCTCGAGATCAACGGCGTCGGCTACCGCGCCGCGGTCCAGGGCAAGGTGCTGCAGCTCCAGCTCGGCTACAGCCACGAGATCAAGTTCGCCATCCCGGACGGCATCGCGATCAAGTGCGAGAAGCCGACCTCGATCACGATCACCGGCGCCGACAAGCAGAAGGTCGGCCAGGTCGCCGCCGAGATCCGCGAGATGCGCGGCCCGGAGCCCTACAAGGGCAAGGGCATCAAGTACGACACCGAAGTGATCCGCCGCAAAGAAGGCAAGCGGAAGTAACGGATCAGGAAAAGGACCAGCGATATGGCACGCGGGGAAGACAAGTTCGATCGGCGCAAGCGGCGCCTGCGCACCAAGCTGAAGCGGTTGACGACGCGTCCGCGCCTGTCGGTTCACCGCTCGGACCGGCACATCTACGCCCAGGTGATCGACGACGTCCAGGGCAAGACCCTGGCGGCCGCCTCGTCCCTGGAGAAGGACCTGCGCGCCTCCTTGAAGACCGGCGGCGACATGGCCGCGGCGAAGGAAGTCGGCAAGCTGGTTGCCAGCCGCGCGGTCGCGGCCGGCGTCACCACCGTGGTCTTCGACCGTGGCGGATACCTGTTCCATGGCCGGGTGAAAGCCCTGGCCGACGCCGCCCGCGAAGGCGGGTTGTCGTTCTAAGCAACGCGGCGAAAACGAGAAGGGCCCGATATGGCACGAGCACAGTCTGGTTCGCGTTCCCGGGATGATCGCGCTCCGCGCGGCGACCGTGAGGAAAGCGAGCTCGTAGAAAAGCTGGTCAGCATCAACCGCGTGGCCAAGGTGGTGAAGGGCGGCCGTCGCTTCGGCTTCGCCGCGCTCGTCGTCGTCGGCGACCAGAAGGGCCGCGTCGGCCATGGCGCGGGCAAGGCCAAGGAAGTGCCGGAGGCGATCCGCAAGGCGACCGACCAGGCGCGCCGCGGCATGATCCGCGTGCCGCTGCGCGAAGGGCGCACGCTGCACCACGACGGCAAGGGCCATTTCGGCGCCGGCAAGGTCGTGCTGCGCGCCGCGTCCTCGGGCACGGGCATCATCGCCGGCGGCCCGATGCGCGCGATCTTCGAGGCGCTGGGCCTGAAGGACGTGGTCGGCAAGTCGATCGGCACCTCGAACCCGCACAACATGGTCAAGGCCTGCTTCGCGGCGCTGACCGAGGTTTCGTCGCCGCGCGCGGTTGCCGCGCGCCGGTCGAAGAAGGTCAGCGACATCCTCGGCAAGCGCGGCGAGACCGCCGAAGCCAAGGAGTAAGGCAGATGGCGAAGGCGAAAAAGGCGGCCCCGGCGGCTGCCGGCAAGATCAAGGTCACGCAGACCGGCAGCGTCATCGGACGCCGCCACGACCAGGAAGCGACCCTGATCGGGCTGGGCCTGAACAAGCGGCACCGCTCGCGCGTGCTGCAGGATACGCCGGCCATTCGCGGCATGATCACCAAGGTGCAGCACCTGGTGGTGGTCGAGAAGGCGGATTGACGAAGACGGCTCGCGCGGCGTCCGGCCGGGCGAGACCCCAAATTCTGGGTGGATGGCGATGAAGCTGAACGAGATCAGGGACAATCCGGGCGCGCGCAAGCGGCGCATGCGCGTCGGCCGCGGCATGGGTTCCGGCAAGGGCAAGCAGTCCGGCCGCGGCGGCAAGGGCCAGACGGCGCGTTCCGGCGTCGCGATCGGCGGGTTCGAGGGTGGCCAGATGCCGCTCTACCGCCGCATCCCGAAGCGCGGCTTCACCAATTTCTTCCGCAAGGAATTCACGCCGATCAACCTGGGCGTCATCCAGGCGGCGGTCGATGCCAAGAAGCTCGACGCCAAGGCGCCGGTCACGATCGAGGCGCTGAAGGCCGCCGGCCTGATCGGCCGCGTGCGCGACGGCGTCCGCCTGCTTGCAAAGGGCGCGATCACCACCAAATTGACGGTGAAGGTCACCGGCGCCTCCAAGGCCGCCATTGCCGCGGTCGAGGCTGCCGGCGGGTCGGTCGAGGTCGAGCAGAAGCCGGAACCGGCCGCCGACGAAGCGGCAAAGGCCTGATGCGCGCCCGCTAGGGGCGGCATTAACACCGGGAATCGCACGACATGGCGTCAGCCGCCGAGCAACTGGCCGCGAACATCAACTTCGGCGCCTTCTCCAAGGCGACGGAGCTGAAGAAGCGAATCTGGTTCACGCTCGGCGCGCTGCTCGTCTACCGCCTCGGGACCTATATCCCGCTGCCGGGCATCGATCCGGTCGCGCTGCAGGACCTGTTCAAGCAGAACTCCGGCGGCATCCTGGGCATGTTCGACATGTTTTCGGGCGGCGCGCTCGGGCGAATGACGATTTTCGCCCTCAACATCATGCCGTACATCTCGGCTTCCATCATCATGCAGCTCATGACGGCGGTCTCGCCGCAGCTCGAGCAGCTGAAGAAGGAGGGCGAGGCCGGGCGCAAGAAGATCAACCAGTACACCCGCTATGGCACGGTGCTGCTGGCGACCGTCCAGGCCTACGCCATTGCCGTGGGACTCGAGGGCATGGCCGGGCCGCGCGGCTCGGCGGTCATGGACCCGGGCATGTTCTTCCGGCTGACCACGGTCGTGTCGCTGGTCGGCGGCACGATGTTCCTGATGTGGCTCGGCGAGCAGATCACCGCCCGCGGCGTCGGCCAGGGCATCTCGCTGATCATCTTCGCCGGCATCGCCGCCAACCTGCCCCACGCGATCGCGGCGACGCTCGAGCTCGGCCGCACCGGCGCGCTCTCGGCGCTGCTGATCATCGTGCTGATCATTCTGTCGGTCGGCGTCACCGCGTTCATCGTGTTCATGGAGCGCGCCCAGCGCCGCATCCTGGTGCAGTACCCCAAACGCCAGGTCGGCAACAAGATGTTCGGCGGCGACAGCTCGCACCTGCCGCTGAAGCTCAACACCTCGGGCGTGATTCCGCCGATCTTCGCCAGCTCGATCCTGCTGATGCCGCTGACCATCGCCGGGTTCATGGGCGGACGCGGCCCGGATTGGCTGAACACGATCACCGCGCAGCTCAGCCACGGATCGGCGCTGTACATCTTCATGTACATCGCGCTGATCGTGTTTTTCGCGTTCTTCTACACCGCGATCGTCTTCAACCCGGTCGAGACCGCCGACAACCTCAAGAAGTACGGCGGCTTCGTGCCCGGCATCCGTCCCGGCAAGAACACGGCCGACTACCTGGACTACGTGCTGACCCGCCTGACGGTGATCGGCGCGGCCTATCTCTCGGTGGTCTGCATCCTCCCCGAGATCCTGATTTCCCAGTACCAGGTGCCGTTCTACTTCGGCGGCACCAGCCTGCTGATCGTGGTCTCCGTGACCATGGACACGGTGGCGCAGGTCCACAGCCACCTTCTGGCGCATCAATACGAAGGCCTGATCAAGAAGGCCAAGCTGAGGGGGGCGCGCCGATGACCAGATTGATCCTGCTGGGGCCTCCGGGCGCCGGCAAGGGCACGCAAGCCAAGCGACTATCCGCCAGCCTGGGAATTCCCCAGCTCTCGACCGGAGACATGCTCCGGGCCGAGGTCAAGGCCAGCAGCGCGCTGGGGCTTAAGGTCAAGGCGGTTATGGATGCCGGCAAGCTGGTGTCCGACGACATCCTGATCGACCTGATCGCCCACCGGATCGACCAGCCGGATTGCCGTAAGGGCTTCATTCTGGACGGTTTTCCGCGTTCCCTGCCGCAGGCGGAGGCGCTCGACCGCATGCTTGGCGAGCGCAAGGCCAAGATCGACCGGGTGATCGAGCTGAAAGTCGACGTGGAAGCCCTGGTTGAGCGGATCGTCGGCCGGTTCACCTGCACCAAGTGCGGGGCCGGCTACCACGACAAGTTCCACCGGCCCAAGAAGGACGGGGTTTGCGACCAGTGCGGCGGCACCGAGTTCGCGCGCCGGGCCGACGACAAGGAAGAGAAGGTCAGGACGCGGCTGGACGCCTATACGGCGGAGACGGCGCCCCTGCTGCCCTATTACAAGGGGCGCGGGGTGCTGGCGACGGTCGACGGCATGGCCTCGATGGATGCGGTCACCCGGCAGATGAGCCAGGCGATCGGGACGGTTGGAGTAGCGTAGATCGGTTGACGTAACCGGTTGACTGGGCGGCGGTTCTCCCTATACTGCGGCGTTTTTCCGGACGCCGCCGGGGGCGGCCGTTACCCCGTTTATAACCAGTGGTGGTAAGGAGTTGCAGGCGTGGCGCGCATTGCAGGCGTGAACATTCCGACGCAGAAGCGCGTGATCATCGCGCTTCAGTACATTCATGGCATCGGGCCGGCCAAGTCGCGGGAGATCTGCGGCAAGGTGGGGGTGCCCGACGATCGTCGCGTCAACCAGTTGACCGACGACGAAGTCTTGCGCATCCGCGAGATCATCGACCGCGAGTACCAGGTCGAGGGTGACCTGCGGCGCGAAGTGGCGATGAACATCAAGCGGCTGATGGACCTCGGCTGCTACCGGGGCTTGCGCCATCGCAAGCAGCTGCCGGTGCGCGGCCAGCGGACCCACACCAATGCCCGCACGCGCAAGGGCAAGGCCCGGCCGATCGCCGGCAAGAAGATCGCGACCAAGTAGTCGCGAACAAGAGAAGCTGGAGTACTGACGATGACCGCATCCGCCAAACCGGCCGCCGCTGCAGCGGGCGCAGCCGCGCCCCGCGCCCGCCGCAAGGAGCGCAAGAACATCACCTCGGGCGTCGCGCACGTGAACGCGTCGTTCAACAACACGGTGATCACGATCACCGACGCGCAGGGCAACACGATCGCCTGGTCGTCGGCGGGCGCCCAGGGCTTCAAGGGCAGCCGCAAGTCCACGCCCTACGCCGCGCAGATCGCCGCCGAGCAGGCCGGCCGCAAGGCGATGGAGCACGGCATGAAGCAGCTCGAGATCGAGGTGAAGGGTCCCGGCGCCGGTCGCGAGTCCGCGCTGCGCGCGCTGCAGACCGTCGGCTTCGCGGTGACGACAATCCGCGACGTGACGCCGATCCCGCACAACGGGTGCCGCCCGCCGAAGCGCCGGCGCGTTTGATTTAGCGACCCCGGGCGCCGCGTCCGTCGCGCGACCGGGGCCGCCACGAAGGTCCGGCGGTACATTGTCGCCGGGCCACTGATGCGATGAGGATGACGAAGTGATCCAAAAGAACTGGCAAGACCTGATCAAGCCGAACAAGCTCAGCATCGAGCCGGGCGACGATCCGTCGCGCGCGGCGACCATCGTGGTCGACCAGCTCGAGCGCGGCTTCGGCCTGACGCTCGGCAACGCGCTGCGTCGCGTGCTGCTGTCGAGCCTGCGCGGCGCCGCCGTGACCTCGATCCAGATCGAGGGCGTGCTGCACGAGTTCTCGTCGATCCCGGGCGTGCTCGAGGACGTGACCGACATCGTCCTCAATATCAAGTCGCTCGGCCTGCGCATGCACGGCGAGGGACCGAAGAAGATCCGCCTGACCGCGACCGGCCCCGGCGAAGTGACCGCCGGCATGATCGAGACCGGCCACGACATCGAGGTGATGGATCCCGACCTGGTGATCTGCACGTTGGACCAGGGCGCCAAGATCTCGATGGAAATGACGGTCGAGACCGGCAAGGGCTACGTCCCCGGCCACGCCAACCGCCCGGAAGACGCGCCGATCGGCCTGATCCCGGTCGATGCGCTGTTCAGCCCGGTGCGCAAGGTGTCCTACAAGGTCGACCCGACGCGCGTCGGCCAGCAGACGGACTTCGACAAGCTGTCGATGCGGGTCGAGACCAACGGCGCGATCACGCCCGAGGACTCGGTCGCCGTCGCCGCGCGCATCCTGCAGGAGATGCTGAAGCTCTTCATCAACTTCGAGGAGCCGCAGGCGGCGACCGCGGAGGAGAAGGGCCACGACCTGCCGTTCAACCGCAACCTGCTGCGCAAGGTCGACGAGCTCGAGCTCTCGGTCCGCTCGGCGAACTGCCTGAAGAACGACAACATCGTCTATATCGGCGACCTGGTGCAGAAGACCGAGGCCGAGATGCTGCGGACCCCGAACTTCGGCCGCAAGTCCTTGAACGAGATCAAGGAGGTGCTGTCGAACATGGGCCTGCACCTGGGCATGGAGATTCCCAACTGGCCACCGGAGAACATCGAAGACCTGGTGAAGCGGCTGGAAGAGCCGTACTGAGCCGTCCTCGATCGAACACGAACAAGAAATTTAGCGAGTTAGGAGCAGAGCCATGCGTCACGCGCTGAGCGGTCGCAAGTTCAACCGCAAACGCCACCAGCGTACCGCGCTGTTTCGCGACCTGGCGATGGCGCTGATCAAGCACGAGCAGATCACGACCACGCTGCCGAAGGCGAAGGACCTGCGCCCGGTGGTGGAGAAGCTGATCACGCTCGGCAAGTCGGGATCGCTGCATGCCCGCCGCCAGGCCGACTCGGTGCTGCGCGACGCCAAGCTGACGCGCAAGCTGTTCAGCACGCTGGCCGAGCGCTACGCCAAGCGTCCGGGCGGTTATACCCGCGTGTTGAAGGCCGGGTTCCGCTACGGCGACGCCGCGCCGATGGCGATCATCGAGCTGGTCGACCGCGATCCGGAAGCCAAGGGCATGGATTCGGGCCCGGTGCAGACCGCGGACGAGACTGAAGCCGCGGAAGCCGCTAACGCATGACCTGTTGTGCGAGGGGCCCGTCCCCTCGCGCCCTGACAACAAGGGCGCGCGCTTCGGCGTGCGCCCTTTTTGCTGCGCTAGTCCTGCTGTCTCCGCTCGCGCTCGGGCAGGGCTTGCCGCCGACCCTTCCGGACCACAAGCTCCCCCCGGCCAGCCGTGAGCTGATGCGGCTCTCCTACGCGCCCGTCGTGCGCCAGGCCGCGCCGGCGGTCGTCAACATCTACACCCGCCGCGTCCTGCGCGCGCGCGACGCGGGGCAGCTCCTGTTCGACGATCCCTTCTTCCGCCGTTTCTTCGGCGAGGACGGTCCCTTCGCGCAGCTCCAGCCCGAACGCCAGCGCATCCAGAACTCGCTCGGCTCCGGCGTCATCGTCGATCCAGCCGGGCTGATCGTCACCAACACCCACGTGATCCGCGGCGCCGACGAGATCCGCGTCGTGCTGCACGACCGCCGCGAGTTCGACGCCCAGCTCGTGCAGACCGACGACAAGACCGACCTGTCGGTGCTGCGCATCGACGCTGCGGCTGGGAAGCTGCCGTCGATCGTGCTGGCGAACTCCGACGAGCTCGAGGTCGGCGACCAGGTATTGGCGATCGGCAACCCGTTCGGCGTCGGCCAGACCGTGACCAGTGGCATCGTCTCGGCGCTGGCGCGCACCACGGTGGGCGTCTCCGACTACCGCTTCTTCATCCAGACCGACGCGGCGATCAACCCGGGCAATTCCGGCGGCGCGCTGGTCGACATGGCCGGGCGGCTGGTCGGCGTGCCGACGGCGATCTTCTCGCGCTCCGGCGGCTCGCACGGCATCGGCTTCGCGATCCCGTCCAACATGGTCCACACCGTGGTTGCCGCCGTGGCGACCGGCACGAAGCTGGTGCGGCCGTGGCTCGGCGCGTCGGGCCAGCCGGTCACTGCCGAGATCGCCGAGTCCCTGGGCCTCGACCGTCCGCGCGGCGTGCTGGTCGACCAGGTTCATCCGGGAGGCCCGGCCGATCGCGCTGGCGTCAAGCCCGGCGACGTGATCGCCGCCGTCGACGGGTTCGAGGTCGAAGACCCCGAGGCGCTGCGCTTCCGCGTCGGCACCAAGCCGGTCGGCGGCACGGCAGAACTCAACGTGCTGCGGTCCGGCGCCGCGCGCACCGCGAAGCTCGCGCTGCTGGCGCCGCCCGAGACGCCGGCGCGCGAAACCACCGAGATCCTGGGCAGCAGCCCGTTGCAGGGCGCGGTGGTCGCCAACATGTCCCCGGCGCTCGCGGTCGAGATGAGCCTGGACACCGGGCTCAGCGGCGTCGTGGTGACCGAGGTGAAGCCGAACTCGCGCGCCCTGCGCCTGCGGCTGCGGCCTGGCGACTTCATCGTCGCGGTCAATGACGACCAGACGCCGAACGTGGCTGTTCTGCGCCGGGTCATCGCCAAGGCCGCCGGCGGCTGGCGCATCACCGTGCGGCGCGGCGACCGCGTCATCACCGCGACCATTCCCGGCTAGGGCGCGGGCCCCGTGAGCCTGTTCGAGACCCAGGCGCCGCGGCCGCTCGCCGACCGCATGCGGCCCATCTCGCTCGACCAGGTCGCGGGCCAGGACCACCTGCTCGGCCCCGAAGGGCCGCTGGGGCTGATGGTCGCGCGCGGCAAGCTCAGCTCGATGATCCTCTGGGGCCCGCCGGGCTGCGGCAAGACCACGATCGCGCGGCTGCTTGCCGACCACGGCGGCCTCGAGTTCGAGCCGCTCTCGGCCGTGTTCTCCGGCGTCGCCGACCTGCGCAAGGTGTTCGAGCGCGCGCGCGAGCGCCGCGCGATGGGCCGCGGCACGCTGCTTTTCGTCGACGAGATCCACCGCTTCAACCGCGCCCAGCAGGACGCGTTCCTGCCCTATGTCGAGGACGGCACGGTGACTCTGATCGGCGCCACCACCGAGAACCCGTCCTTCGAGCTCAACGGCGCGTTGCTTTCGCGCTGCCAGGTCTTCGTGCTCCACCGGCTCGACGACGCGGCGCTGGAATCGATGCTGGCCAAGGCCGAGGCGACCGAGGGCCGCGACCTGCCGGTCGATGCCGAGGCGCGCGCGGCGATGCGCGCCATGGCCGACGGCGACGGGCGCTACCTGCTGAACCTGGCCGAAATGCTGTTCCAGCTCGCGCCGAAACTGGCGCTCGACGCCAAGGCGCTGACGCAGGTCGTGCAGAAGCGCATGCCGCTCTACGACAAGGCGCAGGAAGGGCACTACAACCTCATCTCCGCGCTGCACAAGTCGCTGCGCGGATCGGACACTGACGCCGCGCTCTACTGGATGGCGCGCATGCTCGCGGGCGGCGAGGACCCGCTCTACATCGCCCGCCGCCTCGCGCGCTTCGCGGTCGAGGACGTGGGCCTGGCCGATCCGCAGGCGCTGGTGCAGGCGATCGCCGCCTGGGACCTCTATGAGCGCCTGGGCTCGCCCGAGGGCGAGCTGGCTCTGGTGCAGCTCGTGATCTACCTGGGCACCGCGCCGAAATCGAACGCGGCCTATCTCGCCTTCGGCCGCGCCAAGCGGGCGGCGAAGGAGACCGGCTCGCTGATGCCGCCCAAGCACATCCTCAACGCGCCGACCAAGCTGATGAAGGAACTGGGCTACGGCGCGGGCTACGAATACGACCACGACGCCGAGGAAGGCTTCTCGGGCCAGAACTACTTCCCCGAGGGCATGCCCCGACAGCGTCTCTACCAGCCCGTCGAACGCGGTTTCGAGCGCGAGATCCAGAAGCGCCTGGAGTACTGGGACAAGCTGCGCCAGAAGCGCGGGAGCGGGGAGTAGCGGTGCTAGGAGGTTTCGCGGATGTAGTGCCGGATTTGTTCAGGATCGGTGGTAATCCAGGGCTCGCCGAGCCCCTCGACCATACTCTTCGGGAGATGCGGAACAATATTGGCCCGAGCGACCACCATGCCGCCGCCGGGCCAATAGAGTACCGCGCCAAACTCCACCAGAAAGCGCGCGATGATCGTCCAGAAGACCGGGTGGTCCGGCGGTCTGCGCACGCTGAAGCCATGCTCGAGAGGCCCGTCCGCCATGGGGATCTCGCCAAACGATCGGCCTTCGTCAAAGCCCAGGCACCAAGACCCATGGCGCTGTCCCACGATAATCGGCGAGAAATGCATCCGGATATGCACGGCGGGAAAATAGAAGAACTCTTCATCGCGAAAGGTGGAGACGTAAAGTTCGAAGCTCACAGGACGTTCGACCGTCTTACCTAAGAGTTTTCGCCAACGTAGCGACGAATGGTCTCGCCATCAGTCGATACAAAGGGAATACCGAGCTTCTCAACAAAAACCTTTGGTATATGCGGCAAAAGATCGAGGCTACCCATCACGGCACTCGTGCCAGGCCAGTACAGGAGACAGGGATGATCGCGAAGGATGCCCGCGATGATGTCCCAGAACTCGATCTCGTCTGGTGGATGATTGGCAAAGAAGCCATCAATCATCTCCCCTGCATCGATCTCGAATCCTAGTTCCGTTGCCGGAAGGGCAGGTGACGAAAATTGTAGATACATCGTCGTCCCACTTTCCGAGATCGCGAAGCGCGAAAATCGCTCGCGGATATCGTCTATCGGAATCCAGGCGCTATCTTCAGCGTGAAAGGCGCTGACGTAGATTGAGAAGCTCATTTCAGTAGTACCGGTATTCGACGGTCTGCAGGAGTGTGTATTACGACAATACTTTCGAGTCCAAGTTCGTCTCGAATCTTCCTAAGCACATCGGCGGTACGGCTCTCCGCAATGTGCCATTCGACAGTCCGGCTACCCGCAGCTCCTGATTGGTTCATCATCTGAACAACAATCCCCGCTCGACCCTTGTATCGTGGAAAGAAATCCTCCCCTTCGATTGCCCATTCATAGTCCTCTCCCTTAGCTTCAAGCATGACCCGACGCGTTTCGTCGCAGCCATCAAACCTGACGCCATTTAGCTTTACCGCAAGACCAAATGCCAAGCCGGTAATCTGACGCTGGTACAGCCTCCAGGTCAGCTTATCGTTGCTCTTCGCATCGGGCCCGACATCCGGACAGAACTTGATATTGTCGTTCGTCGCGGCTCGATGATCGTTCTCGTTCGCAATCTGCCTCGCGTGCCCGCGCGTGGTAGTACGAAGATCCAGCGCTCTCACGGCATTCCCATCGATGAAAATTCCGCGGCCCATATCACGTGCGAGGGCGTCGCCGTCGGCATTGATGAAGCTGCCGTCGGGCCCGTGGTGGCCGTGAAACAGGATCTCCGTCTCGCCGGTCGGCCCAAGGCGGGAGAGCGTCAGAAAGCCTTCGTCGTAGTGGTAGTGGACATGCTTGCTGCCCGGCGCCTCGCCGCTTTCGATGTGCATCCTGTTCGTCGGGATGAGCAGGCCGCCCAGCAAGGCAGCTCGCGCGGCGCCCGCGGCGATGAGGCGCGATAGGGCAGCCGATAGTTCGGCGGCCATGCCGCCTGCCGGAGCGGCTACAACAGGCGCCGGCGGCGGGCCGAGAAGACTCTTCTTTGCCCCTGTCGATCCCGCCCCCTTCGTCCACTGCCCTCCATCGCCGCTCGGGTCGCCGGGCGGGACGCGCGGCTGGAAGTCTGAATGATGATCGCCGACGACGCCGGAGCGGTTGTCAGCGGGTGCGTGCGGCGCGAGGCGCCGGGAAATGGGCCAATCCATAAATAGAACAAATCATGAACATCGTGTTCTCGTCAGGGGGAGTCCCGAAATTTTAAATCGGCGGCCGGAATCAGGTGCTTGGCCGGGCGGGATTCTGCGCGGCGGCGAGCGGAGGATGTGCGGGCGGTTTTGGAGCGCGGGCGAAACGCCCGCCGCTCACCCCTTGCGGCTCTGCTGCACGATGCAGCCGTACCAGCCGAGGCCGCGATAGGTTTCGTAGCCCAGCGTGATCGAAAAGCCGACCGTGTTGCCCTGGTCGTCCTGGTAGGTGCCCCGATCCTGGCTGCCGGGGCCCTTGCCGCCGGCGCGCAAGGGGAAGGTCTCGCTGAGCACGCCCTGCTTGTCCGAGGCGGCGATGACGCGGTGCTGGCTGTCGAGCAGCAGCACGCGGGTCAGCGCGCGTTCCTCCGGGGTCAGGCGCACGCCGTCGACGACCGCCTGGGCCTGCGGCGTCCAGTCGAAATGCACCGCCATCACGCCGATCGGCGCGCCGTTGGCGCGGCCCTCGTCGCGGATCGCGGTCGAGTAGGTCGCGGTCGCCGCATCACCGAGCAGGCCGACGCTCGCCACGTCGACCACGGCGAAGTCGTCGCCGGACCTGGTGTTGAGGCCCTTCTGGAACCACGGCTCGTGCGCGACCGAGGCGCCCGCGACGCGCGGATAGCGGTCGGGCCGGCCGTTCGACAGCACCTTGCCCTTTGTGTCGCAGACCCAGATGTCGAGATAGACCGTGTAGGAGTTGAGGATCACGCCCAGGCGCTCGTTGCAGAACAGGCGCTTGCGCTCGGTCGGGTCGGCGGCCGCGTCGACCACCGCGGCGTCGGTCGCCCACCAGCGCACGTCGCAGGTGCGTTCGTAGAGGTTGCGGTCGATGATCTCGATCGCGTTCAGGGACAGGTCGATCAGCCGGTCGCCCTTGATCTGCGACACGATGCGGCGGCCGAGCCGCTCCAGCTTCTGGGTCTGTGCCGCCAGCTCCCGGTCCAGCGCCGTGGCGATCGCCTCGACCTCGGCCGAGATGCCTTTCACCTCGGCGGCGACGACGGAGAAGCCCTTGCCCGCCTCGCCGGCGCGCGCGGCCTCGATCAGCGCGTTCAGCGCCAGGATCTTGGTGCGGCCGGTGATCTGCTGGATGCCCGCGATCTTCTCCTTCGTCAGCGCGCCGACCTGCTGCGACAGCCCGACGATTTCCTCCGGGTCGGCATGGGTATCCTGGTCGAGCGCGATCTGCTTTCCGACGGCGGCCATCTCTATCCCTTTGTTTTGCGAAGAAGACGCAACGGCGAGCGACTGACTTACCGGCCAGACGGTTTACAATTCGTATAAGAGGCGCCAAAGAATCAGTGTCTTCAGCGGGTTGCGCAGAATGCGGGCGGTTGGTCGCCCTGTTGAGCAAAAAACAGGCAGGGTGCCGCCCCACCTGCCGCTGCGCCGCTTGTTTCGCCGCACCCGCCTCAGTAGGTTGCCGCGCATGAACACCATCCTGGCCGTCGCGATCGGCGGCGCCGCGGGCTCGGTCGCGCGCTACCTGCTGTCGACGCGCGTCAGCCATCTGCTGGGCACCGGCTTTCCCTGGGGCACGCTGGCGGTCAACGTCATCGGCTGCACGATCTATGGCGCGCTGATCGAGGTCTTCGCGCGGGTCTGGTCGGTCGGCGGCACCGGGCGGACGCTGCTGACCGTTGGGTTCCTGGGCGGCTTCACCACCTTCTCGGCCTTCTCGTTCGAGGTCTTCGCCCTCTACGAGCGCGGCCAGGTGGCGGAGGCGCTGCTCTACGTCCTGGCGTCCGTCGTCCTGTCGATCCTCGGCGTCTTCGCCGGGTTCCATCTGTTCCGCACCCTGTTGAGCTAGGCGCGCCATGTCCGGAGTCCAGACCCGCAACGTCAAGCCCGACGAGGCCGAGCTCCGCCTCGACCGCTGGTTCAAGCGCCACTTCCCCGCCTTGAAGCATGGCCGGCTGGAGAAGCTGCTGCGCACCGGCCAGGTCCGCGTCGACGGCAAGCGCGCCGAGGCCGGCACGCGGCTCGAACCGGGCCAGGTCATCCGCATCCCGCCGCTCGACGCCTCGGGCGAGCGCCCGGCGCCGACCGACCGCCGCCCGGTCTCGGCCGCCGACGCCGAGAAGCTGCGCAAGTCGGTCCTGCACATGGACGACCTGGTGATCGTGATCGACAAGCCATCGGGCCTGGCGGTCCAGGGCGGCACGGGCACGGCCAAGCATCTCGACGGCATGCTCGACGCGCTGAAGTTCGACCTGCCCGAACGGCCGCGCCTGGTGCACCGCCTCGACCGCGATACCTCGGGCGTGCTGGTGCTGGCGCGCACCGGCCGTGCCGCGGCGCTGCTCGCCGACGCCTTCCGGCAGAAGACGACGCGCAAGATCTACTGGGCGATCGTTGCCGGCCGGCCGAAGATCCCGCAAGGGCGCATCGACGCGGCGCTGGCCAAGCGCCTGGGACGCCAGGGCGAGCGCGTGATGACGGTCGACCAGGACGACGAGGACGCGCGCCGCGCCGTCACGCTCTACACCACCATCG
The DNA here is from genome assembly GCA_016792605.1 of Rhodospirillales bacterium. Lineage (GTDB taxonomy): Bacteria > Pseudomonadota > Alphaproteobacteria > JAEULC01 > JAEULC01 > JAEULC01. The sequence goes on along the minus strand of JAEULC010000104.1, from coordinate 62 downwards.
ACACGGCGGGCGCGAAGGCGAGCTGGCTGGCGCTGTGGCCGGTCACCGGCCGCACGCACCAG
>JAEULC010000061.1 GCA_016792605.1 Rhodospirillales bacterium | reverse complement strand
CCATCGCTCCCCTAGACTTGACGCCGGCCGAACTCGACGGCCTGTCGGAGCGGCTGATCGTCAGCCACTACGAGAACAACTACGGCGGCGCGGTCAGGCGCCTGAATGCGATCGCGGCCGAGCTGGGCAGGCTCGACCACGCGGGCGCCGCCAATTTCACGCTCAACGGCCTGAAGCGCGAGGAGCTGATCGCCGCCAACTCGATGATCCTGCACGAGGTCTATTTCGGCAGCCTCGGCGCGCGCGGCGAGCCGGCGGGCGAACTTGCAACGGCGATCGAGCGCGATTTCGGCAGCGTCGCGCGGTGGCGCGCGGAATTCGCCGCCATGGGCAAGGCGCTGGGCGGCGGGTCCGGCTGGGTCATCCTCGTCTGGTCGCCGCGCGACCGCCGCCTGGTCAACCAGTGGGCCGCCGACCACGCGCATGTGCTGGCGGGCAGCGCGCCGATCCTGGCGCTCGACATGTACGAGCACGCCTATCATCTCGATTTCGGCGCCAAGGCCGCGGCCTATGTCGACGCCTTCATGCTCAACATCGACTGGCAGGCGGCCGATCGGCGCTTCGCCGCTGCGTCGCAGGCGGGCCCGTTGGCCGTTCCCGCGGACCATGGCGCCGACCTCGCGCCTGAGACGCTGCGCGACGCGGTGCTAGCGAAGAAGACGCCGATGATCCTCGACGTGCGCCGTCGCAAGGCCTTCGACGCCGGCCAGGACATGCTGCCCGGCGCGGAATGGCGCGAGCCCGAGAGCGTCGCAACCTGGGCGGCCGCGATGCCGCGCGACCGCGAGGTCGTGGTCTATTGCGTCTACGGCCACAATGTCAGCCACGACACGGTCGAGGCGCTGCGCCACGCCGGCGTTCAGGCCCGCGCGCTCCAGGGCGGCATCGCCGCTTGGCACGCGCTCGGCGGTCCAGTCGTGGCGAAGAGCTGAAGCGGAGGAAAGGTCATGAAATGGATCACGCGCGAACGGCCGAAGATCGACCGCATCGCCTGTCCCTGGCTGGTAGCACGATTCATCGACCGCACGCCGGAATTCCTGTTCGTGCCCTCGGGCGAGGTGATGGCGAAGGCCAAGTCCGAGAATGCCATCCCCTACGACGTCCCGGGCGTGGAACTGACGCATGTCGGCGAGAAGTGCAGCTTCGACGCCTTCCTGGCGATATACGGTCTCCGCGATGCGGCGCTCGACCAGCTCGCGACGATCGTCCGCGGCGCGGATACCGGCCGGCCCGATCTCGCGCCGCAGGCGCCGGGCCTGCTCGCCCTTTCGCTCGGCCTCTCGCGCGTCTACAAGGATGACCATGAGATGCTGGGGCACGGCATGGTGATGTACGACGCGCTCTACGCCTGGTGCCGCGAGGCTCAGGGCGAGGCCCACACTTGGCCGCCCGCGGGTTGGGTGCAGTGACCGATCCGGTTCCCTTCCGCGAGGCGCTCGGCGTCTGGCTCAAGGTCGGGCTGTTGAGCTTCGGCGGGCCGGCCGGGCAGATCGCGACCATGCATCGCATCCTGGTCGAGGAGAAGCGCTGGATCGGCGAGGAGCGGTTCCTGCACGCGCTCAACTACTGTATGCTGCTGCCCGGGCCCGAGGCGCAGCAGCTCGCCACCTATATCGGCTGGCTGCTCCATCGCACCAAGGGCGGGATCGTCGCCGGCGGCCTGTTCGTGCTGCCCGGCTTCCTGGTGATGCTGGTCTTGAGCGCGCTCTATGCCGGTTACCGCCATCTGACGGTCGTCGACGCGCTGTTCTTCGGCGTCAAGGCGGCGGTGCTGGCGGTGGTGGTCGAGGCGCTGCTCCGGATCGCGCGGCGTGCACTCAAGAACGGGTTTGCCTACGCGCTGGCCGGCGCGTCGTTCGTGGCGCTGTTCCTGTTCCACGTCCCATTTCCGCTGATCGTGCTGGGCGCAGCGATCATCGGCCTCGTCGCCTCGCGGATGGCCCCGGGCCTGCTCGCGACGAACGGGCCGGGTGCCGGGGGCAGGAAGGCGGTGGTCGACACGCTGATCGACGACAACCGCCTCACCCATGTCGAGCCGACGGCGACGCGGGCGATCGGGACGTTGCTGGTCTGGGGCGGCATCTGGTTCGCGCCGGTGATCCTGGCGGCGGCGATCCTTGGCGGCGCGCATGTCCTGACGGCGGAGGGCATCTTCTTCTCCAAGAGCGCGATGGTGACGTTCGGCGGCGCCTACGCGGTGCTCGCCTACGTGGCGCAGCAGGCGGTGGAGCGCTATGGCTGGCTCGGCCATGGCGAGATGCTGGACGGCCTCGGCCTCGCCGAGACCACGCCCGGGCCGCTGATCCTGGTGCTGACCTTCGTCGGCTACCTCGCCGCCTACCGCCAGCCTGCGCCGTTCGACCCGATGCTGGCGGGGCTGCTGGGGGCGGCGATGACCACCTGGGTCACCTTCGCGCCGAGCTTCCTGTGGATATTCCTCGGCGCGCCCTATGTCGAGCGGCTGCGCGGCAACAAGGCCGCGGCCGCGGCGCTGGCCGCGATCACCGCCGCCGTGGTTGGCGTGATCCTGAACCTCGCGGTCTGGTTCGCGCTCAAGGTGCTGTTCCACGAGCACCACGACGTGATCCTGGGGCCGATGCGCCTCGACCTGCCGGTGCCGGGCTCGATCGACCTCGCCGCACTCGTGCTGGCCGCCGCCGCCATGGTCGCGACGCTGCGCTTCCATGTCGGCATGCTGACCGTGCTGGGCGCGACCGCGTTGGCCGGCCTTGCCTGGCGGCTGGCGTTCTGACCGCGCCTAGTTGCTGTAGAGAAACTCCGGCAGGAACAGCGCCATGCCCGGCCAGGCATAGATGATCGCCATGCACAGGATGACGATCAGCATGTAGGGCATCATCCCGGCGAAGATCTGGTTCAACGTCACGTGCTTCGGCGCCACGCCCTTCAGGTAGAAGGCGGACATGGCGACGGGCGGCGACAGGAACGCGGCCTGCAGGTTGACCGCGACCAGCGTGCCGAAGAGCACCGGGTCGATGTCGAAATGCGACAGCAGCGGCACGAAGATCGGGACGAAGATCACGATGATCTCGGTCCACTCTAAGGGCCAGCCGAGGATGAAGATGATCGCCTGGGCGATCAGCATGAAGCCCAGCGGCGACAGGTTCAGCCCCAGGACCCAGCTCTCGATGAGCTGCTGCCCGCCATGCAGCGCGAACACGGCGGAGAACAGCGCCGAGCCCACGAACAGCCAGCAGACCATCGCGGTGGTCTTGGCGGTCAGGAA
>JAEULC010000231.1 GCA_016792605.1 Rhodospirillales bacterium | reverse complement strand
CGCCTGGTCGCTGGTGTTCATGTCGGCGATCGGCCTGGGCATCGGCGCGGCGGTGCGCGTCGGCCACGCCGCCGGCGCCGGCGACCGGCCCGGCATGCGCGAGGCGGGATGGGTGGCGCTGGCAATCGCCTTCGTCGTCATGGCGCCGATCTCGGTCAGCTTCGACGTGTTCCGCGACAAGCTGGCCGCGATCTTCACCGGCAACCCCGCGCTGCGCGCCGACAGCGCCGCGATGCTGGCGATGTGCGCCTGGGTCATCCTGCTCGACAGCGGCAAGACCGTGATGCTGCAGGCGGTGCGCGGCACCGGCGACACCTGGGTCCCGACGCGCGCCCAGTTCGTGCTGGTCTTCGGCGTCATGGTCCCCAGTGCCTATGTCCTGGCCTTCCCGCTCGGCTTCGGACCGCCGGGCCTGTTCCTCGGCATGCTCGCCGCCGCCAGCGGGTCGCTGCTGTTTCTCTGCTGGCGCTTCTGGATGCGCAGCCGGTGACCGGTGGTGGCACGATTGCCGCGCCCGGCGTGACTCGCTAAGGTTCTCCGATCACCCTTTACCGCATCGTTCGGAGGCTCCTATGACCGCCTGCATCGTCGGCTGGGCGCACAGCAAGTTCGGCAAGCTGGATGGCGTCGATGTCGAGACCCTGATCGCCAAGGCCGCGACCGACGCGATGATCGACGCGGGCGTGGGGCCCGAGGACATCGACGAGATCTATCTGGGGCATTTCAACGGCGGCTTCGTGCGCCAGGAATTCACCTCCTCGCTGGTGCTGCAGGCCTCGGACAAGCTGCGCTTCAAGCCGACGACGCGCGTCGAGAACGCCTGCGCCACGGGCTCGGCGGCCATCAGGCAGGGCCTGACCGCGATCGATGCCAAGCGGGCGCGCATCGTGCTGGTGGTCGGCGTCGAGAAGATGACGGAGTTGAGCGGGCCCGAGATCGGCGGCGTCCTGATCAAGGCCGCGTATCAGAAAGAGGAAGGCGACATCGAGGGCGGCTTCGCCGGAGTCTTCGGCCGCATCGCCCAGCAATATTTCCAGCGCCATGGCGACCAGTCCGACGCGCTGGCGCGCATCGCGGCCAAGAACCACCGGAACGGCGTGCAGAATCCGCTGGCGCAACTGCAGAAGGACCTGGGCTACGAGTTCTGCCGCGCCGTCTCGGACAAGAACCCGATCGTGGCCGGCCCGCTGAAGCGCACCGACTGCTCGCTGGTGTCGGACGGCGCCGCGGCCGTCGTGCTGGCGGATGTCGATACGGCGCTGGGCATGAAGAAGGCGGTCGTGTTCCGCGCCAACGAGCAGGTCAACGACTTCCTGCCGATGAGCAAGCGCGACATCGTGAAGTTCGAGGGGCCTGCCCAGGCCTGGAAGCAGGCGCTCGCGGCCTCGGGCCTCAAGCTCGGCGATCTGAGCCTGGTCGAGACCCATGACTGCTTCACCATGGCCGAGCTGATCGAGTACGAGGCGATGGGCCTGACGCCGGAAGGCCAGGGCGCGCGCGCCATCCTGGAGGGCTGGACCGAGAAGGACGGCAAGCTGCCGGTCAATCCCTCGGGCGGGCTGAAATCCAAGGGCCACCCGATCGGCGCCACCGGCGTGTCGATGCATGTGCTGGCGTCGATGCAGCTCCTGGGACAGGCCGGCGGCATGCAGGTCAAGGACGCGAAGCTGGCCGGCATCTTCAACATGGGTGGCGCGGCGGTCGCGAACTATGTCAGCATCCTGGAGCCCCTGCGCTGAGCAGGGGCCACGGGGAGCGATCGCGTTGAGGACCATCCGCCAGCCCGGAACGCCGGAGAAGCCGCGCCTGTTGAGCGTGCCCGCCAGCAATGGCGGCGAGCTGCGGCTGGTGGTGGCCGAGGGTCGCGACCTGGTCTGCGGGCTGATCGCGGCGCTCAGCGCGCGCGGCATCCGGTCGGCGGCGATCACGCTGGTCGGGGGCACGCTCGCCCGCGCGCAGTACGTGACCTGCATTCCCTGCGACGACGGCGACCGCGTCGTCGCCTATGGCGCGCCGACGGCGATCGACGGTCCGGTCTCGATCGTCGGTGGCAACGGCTTCCTGGGGATCGGCGAGGGCGGACAGCCGGTGCTGCATTGCCATGCCGTGCTGGTCGGCCGCGACGGCAAGCTGCATGGCGGCCACCTGCCGCCGAGCCAGTGCCCCGCGGGGCGCAGCGGCGCGGTCGTGCATGCCGCGATCATCGACGGCGCCACCCTGACCATCCGCCACGACTACGAGACCAACCTGCCGGTGTTCCACCCGGCGGCGCTCGAGCCAGCGACGGTCGAGAACGACGCGCGCGACAGGATGTCCACGCATGGCAAAGGAGTTGCCCATGGCCTTGGCTAAGGCGCCCAAGAAGCCCAAGCGCGCCGAGGCGCCGAAGCCGGCGCTTGTCGTCGCCCCGCCACCGAACGACGAACGCCCAGGCACGCTTGCCACGCTGATCGAGCGCGGAACCTATGGCCGCATGCTGCTCGCCCGCGTGCGGCCGAACGTGGACCTGGTGACCGGGGTCGAGCGGATCTGCGCCGCGCACGGGATCCGCCACGCCGTGGTGCGCAGCTGCGTCGGCAGCCTGGTCGACGCGGCGCTGGGCTACGGCGAAGGCGACTCGATGACGCTGATCACCGTCGAGGGGCCGGGCATCGAGGTCCTGACGCTGGGCGGCGAGGTACGCCCGGACGAGGACGGCAAGCCCATGGCCACGCTGCGCGGCACGATCTCGGACTCGGACGCCTCGATCTACGGCGGCGAGTTCGTGCGCGGCGGCAACCCGATCTGCATCACGCTGGAGATCGCGCTTCAGGAATGGCTCCCCGAATCCGACTAGTAGGCAAGGACCTGGAATGACCGACAGTTTCTCCGCGCTCGTGCTCGACGAGGCCGACGGCAAGGTGTCGTCCTCGCTGAAGACGCTGGCCAACGACACCCTGCCCGCGGGCGACGTGACCGTGCGCGTCAGCCACTCGACGCTCAACTACAAGGACGGGCTGATCCTGAACGGCCTGGGGCGCCTGGTGCGCAAGTACCCGCACGTCCCCGGCGTCGATTTCGCCGGCACGGTCGAGGCCTCGGACAATCCAGGGTTCAAGCCGGGCGATGCGGTCGTGCTGACCGGCTGGCGCGTCGGCGAGATGCACTGGGGCGGCTACGCGACGCGCGCCCGGGTCAAGGGCGAGTGGCTGGTCAAGCTGCCCCGGGGCCTCACCGCCCGCCAGGCGATGGCGATCGGGACGGCGGGCTTCACGTCGATGCTCTGCGTGATGGCGCTCGAGGCGCACGGCCTGAAGCCCGACCAGGGCGAGGTGCTGGTGACGGGCGCGGCCGGCGGCGTCGGCAGCGTCGCCACCGCGATCTTGGCCAAGCGCGGCTACAATGTCGTCTGCTCCACCGGCCGTGCGTCGACCCATGACTACCTGCGCGGCCTGGGGGCCACTACGCTGATCGACCGCGCCTCGATCGCCACGCCCTCGGGCAAGCCCCTGGACGCCGAGCGCTTCGCCGGCGCGGTGGATTCGGTCGGGGGATCGACGCTGGCCACCATCCTGCCGCAGATGAAATACCGCGCCTCGGTCGCCGCCTGCGGCCTGGCCGGCGGCACCAAGCTCGACACCACCGTCATCCCCTTCCTGCTGCGCGGCGTGAACCTCCTGGGCATCGACTCGGTCATGTGCCCGATGGAGTTGCGCCAGCAGGCCTGGGCGCGGTTGGCCAGCGACCTGCCGCTCGACAAGCTCGAGGCGATGATCGAGCCGGCCAAGCTCGCCGACCTGCCCAGGCTCGCGGGACAGATCCTGAAGGGCGAGGTCCGCGGCCGCGTCGTCGTCGAGACGGGCGGTTGAGCCGCGCATGACCCAGGCCGCGATGACCGACCGCCGCACCGTCATCCTGACCGGCGCCTCGCGCGGCATCGGGCATGCGACCGTCGGCCGATTCTCCAAGGAAGGCTGGCGCATCATCACCTGCTCGCGCGAGGACGCCCCGGCCGAGTGCCGCCGCGACCCCAACTGGTCGCACCACATTCCGGCCGACCTTGGCGACCCGCAGTCGCGCGACGCCTTCGTCGCCGCCGCCAACGAGGCGCTTAACGGCGATCCGCTGCACGCGCTGATCAACAATGCCGCCGTGTCGCCCAAGACGCCGTTCAAGGAGCGGCTCGGCTGCCTGAACGGCCCGATCGACGGCTGGCGCGAGGTGTTCGAGCTCAACTTCTTCGCGCCGCTGGTCCTGTCGCGCGGCCTGGCGCCGGCACTGCGCAAGGGCAAGGGTGCGATCGTCAACATCACGTCGATCGCCGGGCACTCGATCCATCCCTTCGCCGGCTCGGCCTACTCCACCTCCAAGGCCGCGCTGTCGGCGCTGACCCGCGAGATGGCGGTCGAGTTCGCCCAGCTCGGCGTGCGTGTCAACGCCGTGGCGCCGGGCGAGATCGAGACCGACATGATCGGCCCGGACTACGAGCCGCTGATCGCCCGCATCCCCATGCACCGCATGGGGACGCCGGCGGAGGTCGCGGCGACGGTCTACCAGCTCTGCTCGCCCGATTTCGGCTACGTCACCGGCACCGAGGTCTTCGTCACCGGCGGCCAGCATCTTTTCTAAGGCGCGCTCCGGGTTTTCACGTATCTGTCTTGCAACTGTCACATTCCAGGCATTAGGCTTCCTGTAACAAATCGCGCGGCCCGATTGGCGTAGAGGAAGGCCGACGCGGATACACGGGAAGGAACGCTCTGGAATGGCGGTTTCGCCGCAGCCAGCAGCCGCGCTCGACGTCGAGCGGCTGGAAGTCGCCTATGGCGGCGTCCAGGTGCTGAAGGGGATCGACCTGGCCGTCGCGCCGGGATCCTTCGTGGCGCTGCTGGGGTCGTCGGGTTGCGGCAAGACCACGCTCTTGCGCGCCATTTCGGGCTTCGTGCCGGTCAGCGCCGGGGCCATCCGCGTCAACGGCCAGGACATCGCCCACCAGCCTCCGGACAAGCGCGGCATGGCGATGGTGTTCCAGTCCTACGCCCTGTGGCCGCACATGACCGTGGCGCAGAACATCGGCTACGGGCTGAAGCTGCGCGGCCAGGACCGCGCGCAGACCCGCCGCCGCGTCGACGAGATGCTGGCGATGCTGAAGCTCGACGGGCTGGCCGAGCGCATGGTGACGCAGCTCTCGGGCGGGCAGCGCCAGCGCGTGGCGCTGGGCCGCGCCCTGGCGATCGACCCGGCGATCCTGCTGCTCGACGAGCCGCTGTCGAACCTCGACGCGCGCATCCGCGAGGACGTGCGCCACGAGATCAAGGCGCTGCAGCAACGCCTGGGCATCACCGCGATCCACGTCACCCATGACCGCGAGGAAGCCATGGTGATGGCCGACCGCATCGTGGTGCTGGACGCCGG
>JAEULC010000052.1 GCA_016792605.1 Rhodospirillales bacterium | reverse complement strand
CGGCCAGCGCAACTACGTGGCCGCGGCCAAGGCCTTCGACGAGGTCGAGCGCCAGCATCCCTATTCGGTCTGGGCGACCAAGGCGCAGCTCATGTCGGCCTTCGCCTACTACCAGAAGAACCGCTACGACGAGGCGATCATAGCGCTCGACCGCTTCATCCAGCTCCATCCCGGCAACAAGGAGATCGGCTACGCCTACTACCTGAAGGGGCTCAGCTACTACGAGCAGATCTCCGACGTTGGGCGCGACCAGCGCATGACCGACAACGCGCTGAAGTCGCTGCAGGAAGTCGTCACCCGTTTCCCCGACAGCATCTACGCCCGCGACGCCAAGCTGAAGATCGACCTGGCCCGCGACCACCTCGCCGGCAAGGAGATGGAGATCGGCCGCTGGTACCTGAACCAGCGCCAGTACCTGGCGGCGATCGGGCGCTTCCGCTCGGTGATCGAGCAGTACCAGGTGACCACCCACGTGCCCGAGGCCTTGCACCGGCTGACGGAATGCTACCTGGGGCTCGGCGTGAAGGACGAGGCGCAGACGGCTGCCGCCGTGCTGGGCTACAATTTCCCCGGCAGCCCGTGGTATCTGGATACGTATGCGCTCCTCGAAGGCGTCGATCTCCGCCCCGACAAGAAATCCGGGTCGTGGCTTAGCAAAATCTTCTGAGCCGGCATGCTGACGAGCCTGTCGATCCGCGATGTCGTGCTGATCGACCGCCTCGACCTGCAGTTCGAGAGCGGGCTGACGGCGCTGACCGGCGAGACCGGGGCAGGCAAGTCCATCCTGCTCGATTCGCTGGGCCTGGCGCTGGGCGCCCGCGCCGATCATTCCATGGTCCGCTCCGGCGCGACCCAAGCCGTCGTCACCGCCGCCTTCGACCTGCCCAGGGGCCACCCGATGCACGGGCTCTTGACCGAGCAGGGCATCGACACCGACGGCGAGGTGATCCTGAAGCGCATCCTGGGCGCCGACGGGCGCAGCCGCGCCTTCGTCAACGATCAGCCGGTCGCGGTCGGGCTGATGCGCCAGCTCGCCGCCACGCTGGTCGAGATCCAGGGCCAGTTCGAGCAGCAGGGTTTGACCGATCCCGGCACGCATCGCGGCCTGCTCGACCTGTTCGGCGGCGCGGCAGTCGAGCCGCTGCTGAAGAGCGTCGCCACGACCTGGCAGCAATGGCGCCAGCGCGAGGCCGAGCGCGCCGAGGCGGCCGCGGCCGGCGAGCGCGCCGATGCCGACGAGGCCTTCCTGCGCCACGCGGTCGAGGAGATCGAGGCGCTCGATCCCAAGCCCGACGAAGAGGCGAAGCTCGCCCAGGACCGCGCCCTGCTGATGAACCGCGAGAAGCTGGTCGCCGCGGTAACCGGGGCGCTTGGCGAACTCAGCGGCGAGCGCGCGGCCGAGCAGGCGATCGCCGCGGCGCGGCATGTGCTGGACCGCGCCGCCGCCGCGTCGGGCGGTCGTCTCGATCCACCGATCGCGGCGCTCGAGCGTTCGGCCAACGAGCTCGCCGACGCCGTCGCCCTGCTCGAGAAGCTGTCGGCCGACGACGACCTCGACCCGAGCCGGCTGGAGAAGATCGAGGACCGGCTGTTCGGGCTGCGCGACCTGGCGCGCAAGCACCGCGTCGAGGTGAACGCGCTCCCCGCACTGCGCGACAAGCTGGCCCAGCGCCTGGCGCTGATCGACGACCGCGCCGGCATCCTGGAGCGCCTGACGAAGCAGGCCGCCCAGGCGCGCGCCGCCTACCTGAAGGCCGCCGAGGCCCTGTCGGCGCAGCGGCGCGAGACCGCGCAGCGCTTCGACAAGGCGATCGCCGCCGAGCTGCCGCCCCTGAAGCTGGAGCGCGCCAAGCTGGCAACGCAGTTCACCCGTGCCGAGGAGGCCGACTGGGCCGAGCACGGCATCGACCGCGTTCGCTTCGAGGCCGCGACCAATCCCGGCCAGCCGCCCGGCCCGCTGCACAGGATCGCGTCCGGCGGCGAGCTGTCGCGCTTCCTGCTGGCGTTCAAGGTCGTGCTCGCGCGCGAGGAGCCGTTGCCGACGCTGGTGTTCGACGAGGTCGACAGCGGCATCGGCGGCGCCACGGCCGACGCGGTCGGCGACCGGCTGGCGCGCCTCGCCCGCCACCTGCAGCTCCTGGTCGTCACCCACTCGCCCCAGGTTGCGGCGCGCGCGGCGCATCATGTCCGCGTCAGCAAGAGCGTGGCCAAGGGCGCCACCTTGACCAAGGTCGTGAAGCTCACGCCGGAAGAGCGCCGCGACGAGGTGGCGCGGATGCTCGCCGGCGCGACCGTGACCGCCGAGGCGCGCGCCGCCGCCGACCGGCTGATCGAGGACGGCGCCAAGCGCCAGAAGCGGCGCTGACCATGGCCGCGGCCAAGGACCTCTCGACGATTGCGGTCGAGAAGCTCACGGCTAGGCAGGCCAGCCAGGAGCTTGCGCGCCTGGCGCAGGAGATCGCGCGCCACGACAAGCTCTACTACCAGAAGGACGCGCCGGAGATCTCCGACGCCGACTACGACGCGCTGCGCCGGCGCAACGATGCGATCGAGGCGAGATTCCCCGACCTGGTGCAGCTCGACAGCCCGTCCAGGCGCATCGGCGCCGCGCCGTCCCAAGGCTTCGCCAAGGTCACGCACCTGAAGCCCATGCTCTCGCTCGGCAACGCCTTTACCGCCGAGGACGTAGCCGAGTTCCTGCAGAGCGTGCGGCGGTTCCTGAAGCTGCCGGCCGACGAGGAGATCGCGCTGGCGGCGGAGCCGAAGATCGACGGGCTCAGCGCCAACCTGCGCTACGAGGACGGCGTGTTCGTGCAGGGGGCGACGCGCGGCGACGGCGCGGTCGGCGAGGACATCACGGCGAACCTCAAGACCATTGCCGACGTGCCGCAGCGCCTGAAGGGCAGGAACGTTCCCGCGATGATCGAGGTGCGCGGCGAGGTCTACTACGCCCGCAAGGACTTCGCCCGCCTCAATGCCGAACGCGAGAAGCAGGGCGAGCCGCTCTTCGCCAATCCCCGCAACGCGGCGGCCGGATCGGTGCGCCAGCTCGACCCGTCGATCACGGCGAAGCGCCCGCTGAAGTTCTTCGCCTATGCCTGGGGCGAGGCCAGCGACCTGCCGGGCGACACGCACTGGGAGGTCGTCGAGCGCTTCAAGACCTGGGGCTTCGAGACCAATCCGCTGGCGAAGCTGTGCCGCAGCGAGGCCGACGCGCTGGCGCTCTACGCCCGGCTCGGCGAAAAGCGTGCCGACCTGCCCTACGACATCGACGGCGTGGTCTACAAGGTCAACCGGCTGGACTGGCAGGAGCGGCTGGGCTTCGTCAGCCGCGCGCCGCGCTGGGCGATCGCGCACAAGTTCCCAGCCGAGCAGGCGGTGACGGTGCTGGAGGAGATCCTGATCCAGGTCGGGCGCACCGGCGCGCTGACCCCCGTCGCCGCGCTGAAGCCGGTCACGGTCGGCGGCGTGGTGGTGTCGCGCGCCACGCTGCACAACGAGGACGAGATCCAGCGCAAGGACATCCGCGAGGGCGACCACGTCGTGGTGCAGCGCGCCGGCGACGTGATCCCGCAGGTCGTGCGCGTGGTCGAGGACAAGCGCCCCAAGGGCGCCAGGCCCTACAAGTTCCCGGATACGTGCCCGGTCTGCGGCAGCCATGCCGAGCGCAAGGAAGGCGAGGCCGTCCGCCGCTGCACCGGCGGCCTCACCTGCCCGGCCCAGGCGGTCGAGCGCCTGAAGCATTTCGTCCAGCGCAACGCGATCGACATCGACGGGCTGGGCGGCGAGTCGATCCAGGAGCTCTACGACCTCGGCTACCTGAAGGCGCCGGCCGACATCTACCGTCTGGCCAGGCACCGCGACCGGATCGTGGTCGACAAGAAGGCCGGCACCGGCGTCGAGGGCTGGGGCGCGCTGCGCTTCGCCAACCTGGAGCGCGCGATCGAGGCGCGGCGCAAGGTCGCCCTGCCCCGCTTCATCTTCGCCCTCGGCATCCCCCAGGTCGGCGAGGCCACGGGCAAGCTCCTGGCGCGCAATTACGGCACGCTGCAGGCCTGGCGCGACGCGATGCAGCGCGCGGCCGCGGGCGACGCCGACGCGCTTGCCGAGCTCGACAACATCGAGGGCATCGGCCCGTCGATGGCCGAGGACCTGATCGGCTTCTTCGGCGAGCCCCACAACCTCAAGGCGCTCGACGACCTTGGGGCCGAGGTCGAGGTCGAGGCCTTCGCGCAGCCCGCCGCGGCCAACTCGCCCGTCGCCGGCAAGACCGTCGTCTTCACTGGCACGCTGGAGACGCTGGGCCGCAACGAGGCCAAGGCGAAGGCCGAAGCCTTGGGCGCCAAGGTCGCGAGCTCGGTATCGAAGAAGACCGACTACGTGATCGTCGGCGCCGACGCCGGATCGAAGGCGACCAAGGCCCGCGAACTCGGCGTCGCCACGCTGACCGAGGACGAGTGGCGCAAGCTGATCGGGGAGTGACGTGCCCCTCCCCTCCCACGGCCGCTACGGCTACAGCGCAATCAAGGGCCGCCCCGGCTATGACTGGCCCGGCGGCAGACGCCTCGCGGTCTATGTCGGGCTCAACATCGAGCACTTCGCCTTCGGCGAGGGGCTGGGCGCGGAGCTGGGGCCATCGTCGCCGCAGCCCGACGTCCTGAACTACGCCTGGCGCGACTACGGCAACCGCGTCGGCATCTGGCGGATGCTCGACCTGTTCGACCAACTCCGCTGGCCGACGACCGCGCTGGTCAACAGTTCGATCTATGCCTACTGCCCGGAGGTGATGGACGCGGTGCGCCGCCGCGGCGACGAGGTCGCGGGGCATGGGCGCACCAATTCCGAGCGCCAAGGCACGCTCGACGAGGCGGCCGAGCGCGTATTGATCGCAGAGGCGACTGCGGCGATTACGCAGCATGAAGGAAAGCCGCCCAGCGGCTGGCTCGGCCCCTGGATCTCGGAGAGCCGCGCCACGCCCGACCTCCTGGCCGAGGCCGGCTATGCCTACCTGCTCGACTGGTGCATGGATGACCAGCCGGTGTGGATGGCGACGCGCAATGGCGGCCGCATCCTGTCGGTGCCCTATCCGCAGGAGCTCAACGACATCCCGTCGATCGTCGCGCGCAAGGACTCCGGCGCGCAGTTCGCCGACATGATCGTCGACCAGTTCGACGAGATGCTGGACCAGGCGGCCGAGGGCCCGCTGGTGATGGGCATCGCGCTGCACCCCTACATCGTCGGCCAGCCCTACCGCCTACGCCACCTCCGCCGCGCCGTGAAGCACATCGACGCGCATCGCGACCGCATCTGGCTGGCCAGGGCCGGCGACATCGCCGCCCACGCCATCGCCCTGCCTGCGGGAGTCGTGCCGTAGCCGCTAGCGGATGATGGGATCCTTCCTGGCGCCGTCCAGCAAGGGCCGGATGCCGGACTCCGGGTCCGCGCGGATCTCGTCGACATGGAGCGCGACGAAGTAGCGCTTCACCGTGCGCTCGTCGTCCGCCAGCGGCAGCACCAGCCGCGTCCAGCGCATCTCGCGGTACTCGTAGGTGATGTCGACCAGCTTGCTCATCGGAATGCCGCCCGCGGCCATGAAGGCTCGGTGGTCGGCGATCGCCGCGTCGGCCAGCACGCGCGGGACGAACTCGCTCAAGCGCTTGCCCGTCATCTCCCGCCCGTAGAGGCGGGTGGAAACCTCGGAGAAGACGACGAACCGCGCCTCGTCGCCCTCGACCGCGATCAGGTTGAGCCGCCCCAGCCAGGGCCACAGGTCCTCGAAGGTGAAATCGCGCCGCGCCGGCATGCGGCGCGCGCCCCGCTTCGCTTCCCACAGCGCCAGGAAGCGGGCCAGCGACGGCGGCAGACGGGCTGGATCGGCGGGTTGCACGGGAATCGAGTGTATTGACCAAAGCGCGAGTCGTGGCAACCGCGCCAATGCGGCCAGGACCGAAAATCGCCCGCCGGCGCTAGCGAATCGCCGCGCCCTTCAGGGCATAAATACCGGTCGGCGCCGCCAGGCGGATTTCGTCGAAATGCAGCGCGACGAAGTAGCGATCGATTCGGCGCCCGTCCTCCGACAGCGGCGTCGCCAGGCGGGTCCACTCCAGCTCGCGGTTCTCGAACGGGCCGGCCACGCGCATGAACATCGGTACGCCGCCGCCCGTCATCAGCGCGCGATGCGCGTCGACGGCCGCGGCGGCCATCGATGCGGGCTCGAACTGGCGCATGGTCCTGCCGGTCATCTCGCGGCCGTAGACCCGCGCCGAGGTTTCGGAAAAAACCAGGAACCGGCCGTCGTCGTCCTCGACCCGGACCAGGTTCAAGAGCCCCATCCACGGCCACAAATCCTCGTGGCCGAAGTCGCGCCGGGCGGGCATGCGCCGCGCGCCGCGCCTGGCCTCCCACAGCGCCAGGAACCGGGCGAGCGACGCGGGCAGGAGACTAGGGTGGGCGGGCTGCATGGAAGAGATGTGCCGGCTAGAGCGCGAGGCGTGGCAACTGCGCTTGTTCCGCGGCGCGCACCAGGGCGGCGTCTCGCGTCAACAAGGGGACGTTCTCGCGCATGGCGAGGTCCAGATAGGAGGCATCGTAGGGTGCAACATCGTATTGCCGCGCCAGCACCATCAGGCGCCGCATCGCGCCCAGGTCCGACAGAACCACGGCGATCGGGAACGCCAGCAGGTCTTCCATGATCCGATCAGTGCGCTCAGGGAGCATGCGCCGCCGTCGCTCCGCACTGCGGAGCGCGTTCGCCATCTCGGTCACCCAAAGGCTCGGCACCAGTGCGCGCGCATTCGGAAACAGGCCCAGAGCCGCCTGAGCCTGCACATCGAATTCGTCTTCAATGAACCAGCTCAACGCCATCGAAACGTCGAGCACAAAGGTCGGCCCTACCACCTCCGGCCCTCGTCGATCAGTTCCCTGATCGAGATACCTTCCAGGCGATTGCCCTTGCGAATCTCCGCCACGCTACGCAGGACCTCATCGAAGCTCCGCGCCTGCGGACGCCCGAGCGGGACCAATTCCGCCACCGCCCGCCCGTGCTTGGTGATGACGATGCGCTCGCCCTTCTCGGCCCGGACGAGGAGCTGCGAGAAATGTGTCTTCGCCTCGTAAGCGCTGACCTCGGCCATGACCG
>JAEULC010000017.1 GCA_016792605.1 Rhodospirillales bacterium | reverse complement strand
GAGATCGCCTGGCTCAACAACCGCCAGACCAAGCAGGTCGCGCTCGAGCGCCTGGCGATCGACGGCCAGCCGCAGAGCCTGGTCTCGGGCGCGCTCGGCCTCCTGATGATGCAACTGGAATAGACGCGATGACCGCAACCGACCTTGCCGCCATTCGCGGCGCCATCCTGGCCGAGATCGGCGCCGCCGCCGACCTTGCCGCGCTCGACCGCACGCGCGTCGCTGCGCTGGGCAAGAAGGGCCAGGTGACCGAGCTGATGAAGGGCCTGGGCGCGGTCTCGGCCGAGGAGCGCAAGGCGCGCGGCGCGGAGCTGAACCGCCTCAAGGACGAGATCAGCGCCGCGCTCGACCAGCGCAAGGACAGCTTGAGCGAGGCCGAGCTCGACCGCGCGCTCGGCGCCGAGCGCATCGACGTGACCCTGCCGGCGCGGCCGGAGAGCGAGGGCCGGCTGCACCCGATCTCGCAGACGATCGACGAGATCGTGGCGATCTTCGGCGCGATGGGCTTCAAGGTCGCGGAAGGCCCGGACATCGAGGACGACTTCCACAACTTCACCGCCCTCAACATTCCGCCCGAGCATCCGGCGCGGCAGATGATGGACACGTTCTACCTGCAGGGTCCCGAGGGCGGCCGGCCGGTACTGCGCACCCACACCTCGCCGGTGCAGGTCCGCACGATGCTGAGCGAGAAGCCGCCAATCCGTATCATCGTGCCGGGCCGCACCTACCGCTCCGACTCGGACATGACGCACACGCCCATGTTCCACCAGGTCGAGGGGCTGGTGATCGACAAGACCACGCATATGGGCCACCTGAAGGGCTGCCTGGCCGATTTCTGCCGCGCCTTCTTCGAGGTGCCCGACGTGCCGGTGCGCTTCCGCCCGTCCTTCTTCCCGTTCGTCGAGCCGGGCGCGGAGATGGACATCGGCTGCTCGCGCAAGGGCGGCGAGCTGAAGATCGGCGCCGGCGACGATTGGCTGGAGATCCTGGGCTGCGGCATGGTCCACCCGAAGGTGCTGCGCCACTGCAACATCGATCCGGGCGAGTACCAGGGCTTCGCCTTCGGCATGGGGATCGAGCGCGTGGCAATGCTGAAATACGGCATCCCCGACCTGCGCACGTTCTACGAAGCGGACCTGCGCTGGCTGAAGCATTACGGCTTCTCGGGGCTGGAAGTGCCGAGCCTCGTGCGCGGGCTGGTGACGCCATGAAGTTCACCTTCTCCTGGCTCAAGGAGCACCTGAAGACCGACAGGACGCCGGCGGAGATCGCGCGCGCGCTGACCGATCTCGGCCTCGAGGTCGAGGGCATGGAGGACCGCGGCGCGGCCCTGAAGCCCTTTGTCGTGGCCTACGTGGTCGAGGCGAAGCCGCACCCGAACGCCGACCGGCTGCGCGTCTGCACCGTGGATACGGGCGGCGGCACGATGCAGGTGGTCTGCGGCGCGCCCAACGCGCGCACCGGCATGAAGGGCGTGTTCGCCCCGCCCGGCAGCTACATCCCGGGCACCAAGCTCGACCTGAAGAAGGGCGTGATCCGCGGCGTCGAGTCGAACGGCATGCTGGTCTCGGAGCGCGAGCTGGGCTTGAGCGACGAGCACGAGGGCATCATCGACCTGCCGGCCGACGCGCCCGTCGGCAAGCCCTATGCCCAGTACGCCGGGCGCGACGACGTGGTGTTCGAGATCAAGCTGACGCCGAACCGCGCCGACTGCCTGGGGATTCACGGTATCGCCCGCGACCTGGCCGCGCTGGGCGTCGGCACGGTCATCACGCCGGCGGTCCAGCCGGTCCCGGGCAAGTTCAAGAGTCCGCTCGACGTGCAGATGCACCTGCCGGCCGAGGTCGCGAATGCCTGCCCGATGTTCATCGGCCGGTATATCAAGGGCGTGAAGAACGGGCCGAGCCCGGCCTGGCTGAAGCAGAAGCTGGAGGCCGTCGGCCTGCGCCCGATCTCGGCGCTGGTCGACATCACCAACTACCTGACGCTGGACAGCGACCGGCCGCTGCACGTGTTCGACGCCGACAAGGTCGAAAAGGGCATCCGCGTCCGCCTGGGCAAGCCCGGCGAGACGCTGGCAGCGCTCAACGGCAAGACCTACGCGATCGACGAGACCATGACGGTGATCGCCGACGAGAAGGCGGCGCTCGGCCTCGGCGGCATCATCGGCGGCGAGCCTTCGGGCTGCACCGAGGCGACGACCAACGTCTTCGTCGAGGCGGCGCTGTTCGATCCCAAGCGCACCGCGCTGACCGGCCGCAAGCTTTCGATCGACAGCGACGCGCGCCACCGCTTCGAGCGCGGCATCGACCCGGCCTTCACCCAGCCGGGCATGGAGCTGGCGACCAGGCTGATCCTGGAACTGTGCGGCGGCGAGCCCAGCGAGATCGTTGTCGCCGGCAAGCTGCCGGACTGGAAGCGCACGATCCATCTCCGCCACGCCCGCATCTGGTCGCTGGGCGGCGTCGACGTGCCGGCCGACCGCGCCGAGGCGATCCTGAAGGCGCTGGGCTTTGCGGTCGTGCGCGCGGGCGACGGCTACGAGGTCGAGCCGCCGTCCTGGCGCGCCGACATCGAGGGCGAGGCGGACCTCGTGGAAGAGGTCATCCGCGTCCACGGCTACGACAAGATCGAGGCGGTCTCGATGCCCGCCCCGGCGGTGACGCCGGAGCCGGCGCTGACCCCGGGCCAGCGCCGCGCCGGGCTGGTGAAGCGCCTGCTCGCCGGCCGCGGGGTCATGGAGGCCGTGACCTGGTCCTTCATGGGCAAGGCGCAGGCGGAGAGTTTCGGCGGCGGCCAGCCGGCGCTGGCGCTGGCCAACCCGATCTCGGCCGATCTCGACCAGATGCGCCCGTCGATCCTGCCCAACCTGCTGCAGGCCGCGCAGCGCAACGCCGATCGCGGTTCGCCCGACCTGGCGCTGTTCGAGGTAGGGCCCGTCTATGCCGGCGTCGGCCCGAAGGACCAGGCGATCCACGCCACGGTCGTGCGCCGCGGCAACGTGGCGCCGCGCCACTGGGACGCACCGAAGCCGCGCCCGGTCGACGCCTTCGACGCCAAGGCCGACGCGATGGCGGTGCTGCAGCTCTGCGGCGTGCCCCTGGGCAACGTGCAGGTCGAGGCCAAGCCGCCCTCCTGGTACCACCCGGGCCGCGGCGGCGTAATCCGCCTGGGGCCGACGATCCTGGCGACCTTCGGCGAGCTGCATCCGCGCGCGCTGAGGGCGCTGAAGGTTGATGGCCCGGCGGTGGGCTGCGAGGTGAACCTGACCGTGCTGCCGCTGCCCAAGGGCAAGGCCGCGGGCCGCGCGCGGCCGATGCTGAAGGCCTCGCCCTTCCAGCCTGTCACGCGCGACTTCGCCTTCCTGGTCGACGACGCGGTCGCCGCCGAGCAGATCGTCCGCGCGGCGCGCGGCGCCGACAAGAACCTGATCGTCGACGTGGGCGTGTTCGACCGGTTCAGCGGCGGGGCCCTGCCGCAAGGCAAGAAGTCGGTGGCGATCGCCGTCACCCTGCAGCCGGTCGAGGCGACAATGAGCGAGGCCGAGATCGAGGCGCTCTCGGCCAAGGTGGTGGCACAGGTCACCAAGGCGACGGGAGGCGTGCTACGCGGCTAGCGGCGGTCGTTGCCGCGCTGACGCTGGCAGCGATGCCAGCGTCCGCCGTCGATCGCTCGCCCTCGGCCTATGCCCAGGCCCATTACGCCTACGGCGTCGCCCAGCATTGCGGCCTGGTGACGCAAGGCGCCGAGGCCGGCTTCGACCGGCTGGAGCGGCGCCTGGCGGCGGAGGAGGCGCTGGACGCGGAGGGGCGGACGAACGCCCGGATCGCCGCCGGCATCGCCTTCGCGATGGAGTACCAGAATCGCGGCCTGGGCGGGTCGCGCCTCTGGTGCCGTACCGAGGGACAAGAGGCGGTCCGCCGCTTCGAAGCGGTGCCGGAATAGAAGGCAACCGTCATTGCTAGAGACGACACGAACACCTATGTTGCAGCGCAAATGACCGAACTCAACCAGATCCGCAATTTCGCGATCATCGCGCATATCGATCACGGCAAGTCCACGCTGGCGGACCGGCTGATCGAGCGCTGCGGCGCGCTGGAACAGCGCGAGATGCGCGAGCAGCTCCTCGACTCGATGGACATCGAGCGCGAGCGCGGCATCACGATCAAGGCGCAGACCGTGCGCCTCAACTACAAGGCCAAGGACGGGGTTCAGTACGAGCTGAACCTGATGGACACGCCCGGCCATGTCGATTTCGCCTACGAGGTCAGCCGGTCGCTGGCGGCCTGCGAGGGATCGCTGCTGGTCGTCGACGCGTCCCAGGGCGTCGAGGCGCAGACGCTCGCCAATGTCTACCAGGCGATCGACAACAACCACGAGATCGTGCCGGTCCTCAACAAGATCGACCTGCCCGCGGCCGAGCCCGACCGCGTGCGCCAGCAGATCGAGGACGTGATCGGTCTGGACGCCTCGAACGCCGTCATGATCTCGGCCAAGACCGGCATCGGCATCGACGACGTGCTGGAAGCGCTGGTGACGCGCCTGCCAGCGCCCACGGGCGAGAAGGACGCCCCCCTGAAGGCGTTGCTGATCGACAGCTGGTACGACGCCTATCTGGGCGTGGTCGCGCTGGTCCGCGTCAAGGACGGCGTCCTGAAGAACGGCATGAAGATCCGGCTTATGGCGACCGGTGCCGCGCACCACGTCGAGCGCGTCGGCTACTTCACGCCCAAGCGCGTGCAATGCCCCGAGCTGACCCCGGGCGAGGTCGGCTTCATCACCGCCGGCATCAAGTCGGTCGCGGACTGCAAGGTCGGCGACACGATCACCGAGGACCGCAAGCCGGCGGCCGAGCCGCTGCCGGGCTTCAAGCCCTCGGTGCCGGTCGTGTTCTGCGGGCTGTTCCCGACCGACACGGCGCAGTACGAGAACCTGCGCGAGAGCCTGGCCAAGCTGCGCCTCAATGACGCGAGCTTCCAGTACGAGCCCGAAACCTCGGCGGCGCTGGGCTTCGGCTTCCGCTGCGGGTTCCTGGGGCTCCTGCACCTGGAGATCATCCAGGAGCGGCTGGAGCGCGAATTCGATCTCGACCTCATCACCACGGCGCCCTCGGTCGTCTATCACCTGCACATGACCGACGGCACGAAGATGGACCTGCACAATCCGGCCGACATGCCGGATGTGATGAAGATCGACCACATGGAAGAGCCGTGGATTCGCGGCACGATCTTCGTGCCCGACACCTATCTGGGCGCGATCCTGAAGCTGTGCGAGGAGCGCCGCGGCGAGCAGATCGAGCTCACCTATGCCGGCAGCCGCGCGATGATCGTCTACAATCTGCCGCTCAACGAGGTCGTGTTCGACTTCTACGACCGGCTGAAGTCGGTCAGCCGCGGCTATGCCAGCTTCGACTACCATGTCGAGGCCTATCGCCTGGGCGACCTGGTGAAACTGTCGATCCTGGTCAACGGCGATCCGGTCGACGCCCTGTCGATGATCGTCCATCGCGCCGCGGCGGAGACGCGCGGCCGCGCGCTGTGCGAGCGGCTGAAGGAACTGATCCCGAAGCAGATGTTCAAGATCGCGGTGCAGGCGGCGATCGGCGGCCGGATCGTGGCGCGCGAGACGATCAGCGCGCTGCGCAAGGACGTGACGGCGAAGTGCTACGGCGGCGACATCACGCGCAAGAAGAAGCTGCTGGAGAAGCAGAAAGAGGGCAAGAAGCGGATGCGCCAGTTCGGCAAGGTGGACATCCCGCAATCCGCCTTCATCGCCGCGCTGAAGATGGGCGACAACTAGCCGCTATTCGCGGAGCCCGCCCTTGCGGCGATGGCGCCGCCGCGCCGCCGCCGTGCCTTCCATCGTCCCGCCGATCCCGTAGCGATCGCCGAGATCGGCCAGCGCCAGCAGCAGCAGCCCGGGCAGTGCGAACACCAGCACGCCGGGCAGGCGCAGCACGGGCAGGATCGCGTTCTGCCACAGGCCGGGCGTGACGTGCTGCTCGATCATGGCCCGGGTCCAGGCGAGGCTCGCGGGGCTGAGCCGCGTCCACAGCGCGTCGAGCGCGGAAAGAGGGTAGGCGGCGGCCGGGGGCTCGCTTGCGGGCCAGCCGAGCGCGTCCAGCGCCAGCGCCAGCCCGGCAAGCGCGATCAGCAGCCAGCCTAGAGCGCGCATGGTCCTGCTCCCCCCGGGACCGCGCGGGCGCGATCCACGACGGCAAGTCTAGCCCAGCCCCGGCACCCGCGTCACCGTCGGGGCTGACGCGGAATATTCAGCAATTTCATAAAGAAACCGCGATATTGCCCCTGAAGGCGGGCTCGGCTAGTGTCCGGCCCGCAACCGTCTTGGCGCGAATTTCCGGCGGTTCGGAGGGGTGGCCGAGTGGTTGAAGGCGCACGCCTGGAAAGTGTGTATACGGGAAACCGTATCGAGGGTTCGAATCCCTCTCCCTCCGCCATCACTGCCGCGACCCCGCATTTCGATCGCGCGGTGTGACGCCCGTCACCGACCGCCGGCCAAGTTTCCCTGCATGGTCGTCGTCAATTCCGTCGACGCTGTACTTGGGGGAAGTGCAATGGCCTGGAACCGGAAGCATGGCTGGGCGCTGCGATGGCGCGGAGGCCGGCCTCAGTCCGGTACCTCGATCGCCGTGAGCGGGACGTGCTGCTGGCATCCATAGACGTCCGAGTCTCCGAGGTCGCCCGAACTCACCGGCCGCCGGATCGTGATCTTGATCGCCTGCGCTGGGTCATAGGCGCGGCATACAAGGACCTGGTTGTTCGAAATGCGATACAGCTTCGCGATCAGGGCCGGGGTTATGACGGCGCTCTTCTTCACGCGCTGGTAGTTCGCCGCGCTCTCGAAAAGGATATCGAAGGTGATTTCAAAGGGGCCGGCGTTCTTGCTGCGGATCACCTGGGCGAGATCGAGGATCGTGGTCGGCATCAGTTCCGTACCTCCCGCATCTCCATCGGGAAGATCTCGCAGGGGTCTTTCAGCGGCAGCAGGTGGTAGACCGAAAAGCGATAGGCCGGGCCTACCGGGACGTTGAACGGCGAAAATGGATAGGCGAGGTTGCCCGCGGTCGTGATGATGCCGGGATAGCTCGCATGCTGAAGCGTGCCGCGCACGAACATCGCGATCGCGTTGGCCAGTTCCTGCCGGCCGGC
>JAEULC010000485.1 GCA_016792605.1 Rhodospirillales bacterium | reverse complement strand
GCATTGCGGCCTGCGCTATCTGGCGCCGGGCGGGTCGATGTGGGACTTCGTGCGCAGCCCGAACAAGCTGAAGGTCGCGATGACCATGGCGCGCAAGGCGATGGAATGCCGGGCGCAGATCGTCGAGACCGCGCCGCAGCGGGTCGAGAAGCTGAACTTCTGTTTCCCCGTCTATGCCGGTGGCGGCTATGCGCCGTGGCAGGTGTCGCTGGCGTTCAAGCTGCTGGAGCATCTGGGCCCGCCCGGCGTGCCGCTGGCCTACCGGCAGGTGTCGCGTGCGCAAGTGTCGAGCACGCCCTTGGCCAAGTGGCTGCGCGACCAGGACAAGCTGGTCAGCCTGGCGATGTTCGACGAGTACCGCTTCGACTGGCCGGAGCGGCTGGTGGTCGAGGCGATCCTCGATGCCGAGCGCATGGGGGCCGAGGCGCGCAACTACACGGCGCTGGCTGGCATGAAGCGGCTGGGCGAGGAAGGCTGGGAGCTGACCCTGGCCGACCAGCAGGTGTCGGGACAAATGGCGACCGTCCGCGCCAAGCTGGTGCTGAACATGGCGGGCATCTGGGTCGACCGGGTGAACGCCACCGGCGCCCCCGCGGCGCGCCGCCGCATCAACGGCACCAAGGGTACCCACATCACGGTGCGCCTGCCGCCGGAATGCGCCGAGTACGGCATTGCCACGATCAACCGCGCCGACGAGCCGTTCTACTGCATCCCCTGGCGCGGGATGCATTTCTTCGGCCCGACCGAGACGCTCTACGACGGCGATCCCGACGACATCCGCCCGCTCGAGGACGAAATCGAGTGGCTGATCGCCGAGGCCAACCACATGCTGCCGGCGCTGGGCCTGAAGCGCGACCACGTCATCTTTTCCTGGGCCGGCGTCCGGCCGCTGGGCGCCGACCCGGACTTCCCCAAGGGCAAGCGCTCGCGCGAGGTCCACGACCTGGCGGCGGACGGCCTCCCCGGCGTCTACGCCATGACCGCCGGACCGATCATGACCCATCGCTCCGCCGGGCCCGAGATGGTTGACCTGGTCGCGCGCAAGGTGAAGGCGGGCAGGGCGGCGCAGGCGCCGAACTACGGCGCGCGGCTGTTCCCGGAGAACCAGAACTCGCCGCCGCTGCTCGACGACTTCACGTCGATCAAGCTGTCCGACCTCAAGGCTTCGGCGGCCGGCGAGTATCCGACCAATCTGGTCGACCTGCTGTTCCGCCGGGTCGGCGCGGGCTGGACGGCGACCATGGGCTACGCGGCGGCCGAGACCGCGGCCCGCGGCGTCGCCGGCGAGATGGGCTGGGACGACGCGCGCGTCGGCCAGGAAGTGCGCGCCTACCGCGAGTTCCTGGAGCGCAACTTCCACCTGCGGCCGGGCCACGTGGCGCCGATGGTGAAGCCGGCCACCTAGCCCGGGCGGCGGGCAGCAGCTTCCCGATCGCGGCGCGCGGCGTCAGGTTCGCCGCACCGTCGGCGATTTCTGCTTGTCCCGCTCGCCCGCGTCCAACTCCTCGACCGTCTGCCGGTCGCGGTCGCCGTCCCGCGTCCTTTCGCCCTCGTGGGCTTCGTCCTTGCGCTCGTGCCTGTCATGCGGCTTGTGGCCCGCTTCGAAGATGATCTCCTTCTTCGCCTCCTCCTCGGCCTCGCTGACGACGTGCGACATGTTGTGCTCGTGCGTGCGGGCGAACATGTAGGCGATGCCCGCGAACACCACGCTGAGACCCGCCATGACGCAGGACAGGTAGAACTTGTGATCGTCGGACGGGCCGTCCTTTCCCAGCCACTGCTTCCAGACGAAGAACTCGATGCCCAGGCCCTTCAGTTTCTCCGAGAAATTCAGCATGGTGACGAACGCGACGCAGGCGGCGGCGAATGGCCCATAGAAGCTCCAGGTGTGCCGGCGCGCCTTCTGGCGCTGCTCCTCGAGCTTGCGCAACGCCTCGGCGGCCTCGGCGGCGGCGACCTCGGCCTTTGCCTGTCGGTCGCGCATGATCTGGGTCAGGCGGAACTCCACCTCCGCCACGTCGCGGCCGACCTTCTGCGACAACGCCTGCGTTCCCAGCGCGCGCTGCAGCGCCTCGTAGAACTGGTTGTGCATGGTGATACGGCTGGGCTGCGCGATGCGGTAGCGCAGGCGGAAGGCCAGGAATCGCGCGCTCAGCAGGCGAAGCCGATCAAGCTCGTCATCCGAGAACCGGTCGACGTCGATCTCGACCGCGCCCGCCTGGGCGAGGTCCAGCAGCGCCAAGTGCTCGTGATAGGCCAGCAGGTGGATCGGCAGGTAGCTCGGCCGGAGAGCGGTCGACAGCCAGTCGCGGAGGAACTCGATCGGCATGGCGGTGGTTCCGCTGCCGAGGGTGACGATCGTCGCTGCGCCTTCCAGGTTGCCGGCGTGGAGGACGTTGGCGAAGGGCTGCAGCAGCTCGGTGCCGTCATGGTCGGACGGCGGGGTGTAGGCCAGGCTGTAGTGCCGGCTGAGGCGATGCGCCAGGTCGCGTGCCTCGTCCTCCGGCAGATCGTCCTGGAACAGCAGCGTCGCGTAGGAGTGGATGCGGTGGCGGCGTTCGAGCGCCAGGCCGGTACCGGCCAGCAGCGCATCGACCACCGCGCCGAACTGGAAGCGCCGATCCGGCGCCGGGGTGCCGTCGCCGAAAAAAAGGCAGGGATCGCGGCGGTCGTCGGCGAGCATCGGCATCGCCTCGACGAGCGCGTCGGCATCGACGCCGCCGTCGCCCGGGGCCAGCGACACGAGGACGACGACCAGGCCGATACCGGTCCGGAATCCGTGGAAGGTGATGTCCTCGACCGCGATCGGCAACGAGGTCGCCCCGCCCAGCCGGTCGCCCAGCCGGCGCAGTGCTGCGGGCGTCAGTGCCAAGCGCAGAGCACCCGTCGATTCTTCGCCGCCGCCGCGGTAGCGGCCCGCCAGGAGGTTCCGGGCCTGGTCGGTGAGCCGGTACCAGCGCGGCGCGGCGCCCTCGACGCCGGCGAGTGCCGAGCGCGCCGCGGCATGCAGGTCGGCCGACAGCGCCCCCGCCTGCCAGGCCCACAGCGGCCGGCCGCCGAGGGAACGCGGGTGCGTGGCATCGAGACGCGCGGGGTCGCAAAGCTGCATCTCGAGGAGCGCGGTGCGCGCCGCCCAGAAATCGGTCGCGGCCAGCGCGGCGACGGTCTTCGGGTTCACGCCGCGGCATTCGTAGAACAGCGCAATGCGATGATCGGCGACCAATCGTCCTGGCACGAATCTTCCCCCACGCACGGCGCCAAGGCCGCTAAGACCTCATCATATCGTTCATGTCGAGGCGCGCGAAGCGCGCAATGTCGGGCTGGGAGCCCAGGTACGTGTCGAGCATGGTGATCGCGACCCGGCGGAACTCGCGGGCGCAGGCTTCGACGGAATTGACCCGCGCGATGCCGCCGACCAGGCCCTGGATGAACATGTAGCGCAGCCGCACATCGTAGACCAGCGAGCGGGCAATGACCTCGTTCCAGCCGACCTGATGGCGGTGCGTGTCGCGCATCACCGCCAGGTTTTCGGGCGTGAAGTCGCGCAGCTCGCGGAGCAGATCGTCGCCAAGGCGGTGCGCCTGGGCGATCTCGCGCAGGACGCGGGGATTGGTGCCCTGGATTGCCGCCAGGAGCTTCATCAGCGTCACGCGCCAGACCGGGTCGGCCAGCGCGCCGCGCCCGATCAGCATGTCCGCCACCAGGCGACCGACTCCGGGATGAAGGAAGAAGGCGGCCTTCGAGACCTCGGTCGCGTAGGCGTCGATCCGGGCCTGGTCCCAGTGCTGGCCGATGTGGTCGAAGATCATCGCGATCCCCTTGCGCGCTTCTGCGGCGCTACCGGCCATGTCGGCCGCTAGCACGCCGAAAATGCCCAGGATCGGCCAGTCGGCCTCGGCGTCGTTCGCGAGCACCCAGGGGATGATCTTGTCGTTGAAGGCCCGGATCGAGGCCGGCCCCAGCCCCGGCGCACCGTAGGTGACGTTGACGAGCACCATGCTGCCGAAGAACCGCCCGCCCGCCGTGCCGCGCGTGACCAGCTCTTCCGCCAGCTCCTCGACCAGGCGCCAGTTGGTCCGCGCCATGGTCGTGACCGCGACCAGCGAGATGTAGCCGACATTGCTGCACACGCCATAGTTCATCATGCGGACGAGCAGCGTTCGCAGCTCGCTGCCGGCCTCGAGCGCGGAGGCGTCGACCTCGTTGTTGTGGATCTGGACCAGGTAGGGCAGGAGCTCCTGCATCATCGCGTGCTGGCCGGTGGTTGGATCCTCCTCGAACAACTTGTCGTTGCCGCCGACGGGCGCCACGACCTCGTTCCACACCGAGACCCCCTGTTCCTCGATCTTGCGGTAGGCCCACTTGCGGATCGCGCCCTCGGGAATCGACCCCAGCACGCCGTATCCGGTCGACCGGTCGGTCAGGATGTTGATGACCAGCGGGTATTGGTTGGACAAGAGCTCGCGCAGCTGGGTCATGTGCGGCGCAGAGAAGGTCATGGTCAGCAAAACGCTGACAATGAACTCGAGGATGAACGTCACCTCGCGGCCGAGCGCCTCGCGCCCGATCAGTGCGCCGGGAAGGTCGGCGATCGAGGCGAGCCGGTGCAGCGCCCGGCGGATATAGGCGGCGACCTCGGCCGGCGCCAGCGCGAACTGCAGCACCATGACCTCGGCGAGGCGCTTCAAGACCGCGGCGCTGCCCTCGCCCTCGCAGGCCGCGATGAACGTGCGCAGCACCCGGGGCGACACCGCCGCCCACTGCTCCATGAACGATTCGGCGACGACCAGGCGCAGGGCGGGAGTGCCGATCTTGAACAGGGCGCCGTAGAGCCTGTCGGCCGGCACGATCGATCGCTGCACCAGGACGCCAAGGAAGCTGCCGGCATAGTGCCGGACCGTGCCCGACGGATGCGCCGCGAGCCGGTCGAGGAAGCTCAGCAGCAGCGCCAGCCCATCGTCGCCGCCCTCGACCAGGCTGGCGCGCAGCCAGTGGTCGAGCGCCCCCGCCAGCACCGGCGTGCGCACGCCGGCGGCCACCAGCCAGGCGACCGCCGCGACCGCGCCGTCCAGCCGCGCCGGGTCCCGTAGCAGGCGTGGCGACAGCGCGCCGAGCAGCTCGTGGTGGTAGACATGGCCGAGCATGAACTGCGTGTACTGCTCGTGGAAGAACCGGCAGTAGCGGCCGCTGCTGCGCCCGAAATACCCGGTCTCGATCGCGGTGGTGACGTCGATCAGCCCGACCTCGCGCAAGGCATCGAAACGCGAACGGCGCGTATCCTCGTCCAGCGCCCAGTGGTCGCGGTAGACCTCGCTGGTGCCGAGCGCGGTCCAGGGCAGGGCGTCGGCGAATTCCTTGGCCTCGGTGGCGGGCAAGGGCGAGCCGGCGGCCGCGAGGTTGACCGCCGAGCGCCCGACCGGCATGCCGACGAGGCGGCTCAGCATCAGCCGGGCGAAATCGGTCAGGGCCGGCTCCAGCATGTCGCGCGAGGATCGTGACAGCAGGCGGCCGGCCGAGCGCACCTTGCGCGCCGTCAGCGCCTGGAAGACGCGGAAATAGTCGAGGTCGCGCGGCACCCGCAGCGGCTCCGCCTGTTCGCCCGGCACGGTAAGGTTTGTGTAGGTCTCGGCGATCACCGCCATCATGAACGGCGTGTCGATCAGCGCCTGGATGCGGGGTGACAGGTCCTCGTAGCGCTGCGGCCGAAGCGCGAAGAAGCGCTGGTAGGCCGCGTAGAGCCGGGCGCGCGCCGCGTCGTCCATGAACGGCCGCACGCGCACCGGCTCCGCCTGGAAGAAGAACTGCGGGTCGAGCACCCGGTCGGGATGCTCGCCCGGGTCATCGTCGCCCTGGACGGTCTCGGCGTAGCTCGACCACAGCTCTGGCCGCATCGTGGCGACGATCTGCAGGCCCGGGATCGTCCGCGCGTCGCCGACCAGATCGACGATGCCGCGCAGCATGGCCTCGGCGCCGCCGGGCCCGACATACTCGTTGATCGAATCGACGAAGACGACAAGGCGCAGGTTCTGTTCGGCCAGGTAGCGCGCCAGCGTCATGCCGCTGTCCGGCGGGAACAGGCGCTCGCCCACCTGCTTCTGCAGGTGTTCGGCCAGCGACGGGCCCTCGATCGCGCGCGCGTTCAGGAAAAGGCACGGCTCGCGCGCGCGCCGCAGCTTCAGGAAGGCGTCGCAGAGCAGGTTCGACTTGCCGATGCCGGAAGGCCCCACCACCAGCAGCCCGCGCTTCTCGCCCGCCAGGAACCGCGCGATCGGCTCGGCCTCGGCGGGCGCGACGAAGAGCTCCTCGACATAGGGGCGCTTCACCCGCTCGCGCGACGCGCCCTGGCGCATCCCGTCGGCGCCGTAGGAATCGACGTCGACGAGCGGCAGGAGGTGCGCTCGCGACAGGTCCCAGGTCCGCTGTTCGAATTCCACCGGCGCCAGGCCGATGCCGGCGCGGTCGGCGGAGGCGACCGCGCCCTGGCGCGCCGCGACCAGGTCGTTGAGCGTGTCGAAGTCCCGCCGCAGCAGCGAGATTTCGTCCAGCACCCATTGCAGGCCCCAGTCCTGGTCGCCGGAGATGTCGAAGCTGTCGCCGGCGTCGTAGGCGAGGTACTGCGCTGCCCGCTGCTTGATCGTGTAGCGCCAGAACAAGAAGACCTCGCGTTCGGCCGGCAACGCCGCCTCGGCGGCCGTCTTTGTGATAGCCCCCTTCGCCGGACCGTCCGGCGCGGGAACACGCCGGCGACGCGTCTCGTAGAGCAGGAAGGGCGTCAAATTCAGGTAGTCGACCGGCTTCACCTCGGCCTGGTCGCCTTCGGCGCCGATCTCGATGCCGCGACGCACGAGGTAGAGCTGGCCGCGCTCGATCTTGTCGCGGTCGGACGCCGGACGGCCCTTAAGGCTGTAGCTGTATCGCCGTGCGTCCGGTCCGCACAGCGACAGGCCCACCGCCGTCAGTGCGTCGCCCTCGCCTTCGACGCCGAGGGCGTAGAGGACGTGGTAGTCGCGGAAGATCGGCGCCAGGATCGTGACCATGTCGACGATGCTGGCCTCGCAGACCCGATGTACCGATTCCAGCACGTCGGCGCCGCGGTTGTGCAGGAAGCGGTGCACCGAGACGTTGCGCATCTGGCGCAAGAGGTGAAGATGCGCGTCGAAGCGGCGCGGAACCACCTGTTCGAACCCGCCGCTGCGCTCGGCGAGCGGCCGCAGCACGAAGGCCGAGGCGAAGGGCTCGCTCCGCCACAAGCGCCGGAAGAAGGACAGCAGGTAGACCAGCAGGTCGATCTGGTCGCTCTCCTTCTGCCGCGTATCGTCGGCATAGTAGAAGGAAATGTAGTGGCGGATGATGCGCGCCAGCAGCGGCACGGCGCGTTCGGGGTCCGGCAGGTCGCGCACTTCCGGCCGCAGCAGCGAGCCGATGAAGACGAAGGGCAGGAAGTTGACGATCTGCTGGAACACCAGCAGCCAGCGCTTTTCCGACAGACCGAACAGGTCGACGATCGCATCGCGGTCCTGTTCCCCCAGCGCGGCGTAGAACCGGTCGGCGCCGTCGCTCCAGCGCCGAAACTGCTGCGCGAACGGCGAAGGAAAGGTGGCCAGCACCGTCTCGGCCAGCCTGTGCCGCGCCGCGGCGGCGGTCTCAAGGTCGGGCAGGGCGCCACCCCCGAAGGCGCCTTTCAGAATCCTGACCAGCCGCCGGACATCGGGGTCGGGCGAAGATTCGAGACGGCGGCGCAAGTCTTCGTATGTCACGGTCGTAGCCGGCCCCGTGCTTGTTGGTCGAGACTACTCGTGTATTCTGGCGCCGGTCCATGGCATGGGGGATGTTGCCCGTGGATTCGACCGCTTCCGGCCCGGTCGCCGGCCAGAGCCTGCCCGTCCGCCGGCATCTTCTGATTTCTCTTCTTTGGATGATCTACAACGCACAGTGGATGGCGTTGCTGCTGGTCATCCTGCCCTCGCAGATCACCCTGATCGCCGGCGAGCAGCACAAGGAGTTGATCAGCGGGATCATCCTGCCGATCGGCGCCTTCATCGCCCTGGTGACGACGCCGGTCGCCGGCGCCCTGTCGGACCGGTCGCGGTCGCGGTTCGGGCGACGCCGCGCCTACATCCTCGCGGGCTGCGTCATGAACGTCGCTTTCCTGGCGCTGCTGTCGCAGTTCGGCACCGGGTCGAGCCTGGTGTGGTTCTCGGTCTGCTTCATGGGCCTGCAGTTCGCCGGCAACTGGTGGGGCGGCCCCTATGCCGGGCTGATCCCCGACCTGGTGCCTGCGCCGGAGCGCGGCGTCGCGAGCGGCTACATGATGATGATGCAGGGGATGGGCAACATCGTCGGCCCGGGCGCCGCGGGGCTGCTGGCGCAGGTCGACGTGCTCTACACCTACTGGTTCCTGGCGCTGGGCGTCGTCGTCTCGGCGGCGATCACGCTGCCGAACCTGCGGGAGCCGGCGATCGCCGACGACACGCCGCGCGCACCTGGGTTGGCGCTCAGGGATTTCCTGCTCGACCCTCGCGCGCATCCCGACTTCTACATCGTGCTGGCGACACGAAGCTTCGTCACCATGGGCACGTTCTCGGTGTTTCCGTTCGCGCAGTTCTTCCTGAAGGACGTGATCGGCATCGCCAACGCGGAAGGGGCGGCGGCGGCGATGTTCGTCGCGACCACGCTGATCTGCCTGCCGGTCGCCTATGCCGCCGGGCGCTGGGCCGACCGCAACGGCCCGGTCGGGCTGGTGAAGGCGAGCGGCTGGATCATGGCTGCGGGCACGGCCGCCTATGTGCTGCTGCTGTTCGACCCCAACTGGCCTACCGCGATCGCGATCGGCATCCTGGTGGGGCTCGCGGCCGGCGCCTACCAGACCGTGGACTGGGCGCTCGCCGTCGCGGTGCTGCCGCGACCCGAGGACGCGGGCAAGGACATGGGCATCTGGCACATCTCCTTCGTCCTGCCGCAGATGATCGCGCCGGCGATCGCGGGGGTCACGATCGACGCGTTGAAGACCGACTCCTA
>JAEULC010000477.1 GCA_016792605.1 Rhodospirillales bacterium | reverse complement strand
GGCCGCGCCCGCCTCTAGTGCGCGATGACTTCCCCACCGCCGTCGCCGCGCGGCGCCATGCTCGCCGGCGCCGCCTGGCTGCTCTTCGCCGTTTTCATCTGGGCCGGCTGGCTGCTCTCGACCCGCCTGGGCGTGGGTGTGGCCGTGTCGGGCCAGATCGCCTTCACGCCCTGGGACATCGCGGCGCTGCGCTACCTGGTCGCCGGGCTGCTGCTGGCGCCGGTGGTGTGGAAGCGCGGCTGGGGCTGGCGGCAGATGGCGGCGCGGCCGAAAGGCGGCTTGTGGTACGTGGTGCTGATCGTGGGCGCCGGCGCGCCCTATGCCGTGGTCGTCACCTCGGCGCTGACCTTCGCGCCGGCGGCGCATGGCGGCGCGCTGCTGCCCGGCACCATGCCGCTGATCGTCGCAGCGCTGGCCTGGGCCATCCTGCGCGAGCGCATCGACCGGGCGCAGGCGCTGGGCTTCGCCCTGATCTTCTGCGGCGCGATGACGCTGGTCGGGCGCGAACTGATGGACGCGGCGGTGTCGGGCGGCCGGGTCTCGATCGGCCATGCGCTGTTCCTGGCCTCGGCGACGCTGTGGGCGCTGTCGACCCTGGCGATGCGGCGCAGCGGGCTGGCCCCGCTGCATGCCACCGCCGTGGTCGCGGTGGTGTCGATGCTGATCTACCTGCCGCCCTACTTTTTCGCGACCGGGCTGCACCTGCTCGAGCTTCCCCTGGGCCCGGCGCTGTTCCACGGCTTCTACCAGGGCGTCATGACCAGCGCCGTGTCGCTGATCGCCTACATGCGGGGCATCGCGGTCTTGGGCCCGGCGCGCGCCGCCGCCTTCGGCGCGCTGACGCCGGTGCTGGTGGCAATCCTCGGCATCCCCCTGCTCGGCGAATGGCCGGCGCCGGCGGCCTGGATCGCGGTGCTGCTGACCGCCACCGGCGTGGTGCTGGCCTCGGGCGCCGCGCGGGCGATGCTGGCGACCCGGAAGCCATAATTCGCCGCATTTCGTTGCTAGATTCCGGCTCTCGTTCAAGGAGTGCACGATGCGCAGATTCCTCGCCCGCGTCCTCGCGGTGATCGGCGGCCTGGTGGTATTCGCGGCGCTCGGTGCGGCGGGCACCGCTGCCTATTTCTGGTGGACCAAGCCGCGCGTGCCCGCGGTGGCGGTGCTGACCATCGACCTCGATCGTGGCCTGCCCGAGCAGCGCGACAACGGGCCGCTGTCGCTACTCCGCCGGTCAGGCGCGATGACCTTCCGCCAGACCGTCGACACGCTCGACCACGCCGCCACCGACCCGCGCGTCAAGGGCCTGGTCGCCGCGATCGGCGCCGGCAAGCTGGGCCTGGCGCAGACCCAGGAGTTGCGCGACGCGATCAAGCGCTTCCGCGCCGCGGGCAAGTTCGCCCATGCGGTCAGCGACAGTTTCGGTGAGTTCGGCCCGGGCAACGCCGGCTACTATCTGGCCGCGGCCTTCGACCGCATCTACCTGCAGCCGACCGGCGCGCTGGGCCTCACCGGCTTCTACGCCGAGGTGCCCTTCGCGCGCGACGCGCTGGACCAGTGGGGCATTCAGCCGCGCATCGACCGCCGCGCCACGTACAAGACCGCGCCCAACACCGTCACCGAGACCGGCTTCACGCCGGAGCAGCGCGAGAACCTGCAAGCGCTGATCGAGGACCTGACGCAACAGGCGGTGCGCGACATCGCCCAGGACCGCCGCCTGGACCCGGCCGCGCTCCGCGCCCTGATCGACCGCGGCCCGTTCGACGCCGGCCAGGCGAAGCAGGCGGGGCTGGTCGACGAGCTTGCCTATCGCGACCAGGCGCTGGACGCCGCGCGCGCCAAGGCCGGCGGCGCAGCGAAGCTGCAGAAGCTGCAGCGCTATGCCGCGACCGCGGACCGGCCGAAGGCGAAGGGCGACGCGGTGGCGCTGGTCTATGCCGTCGGCGCGATCATGCGCGGCGACGGCGGCCAGGCCTCGCCGCTCGGCAGGTCCGCGCTCGGCGCCGCCCGCATCGCCAAGGCGATCGAGGACGCGGCCGCCGACAAGAAGGTCAAGGCGATCGTGCTGCGCATCGACTCGCCCGGCGGCTCCTATGTGGCGTCCGACACCATCCGCCGCGCGGTCGAGCGCGCGCGGGCGAAGGGCAAGCCGGTGGTGGCGTCGATGGGCAACGCCGCGGCCTCGGGCGGCTACTACATCGCGCTGGCCGCCGAGCGCATCGTCGCGGAGCCCGCCACCATCACCGGCTCGATCGGCGTTTTCGCCGGCAAGCTCTACACCAGCGGCTTCTGGCAGAAGCTCGGCGTCAACTGGGACGGCGTCGCCGGCGGCACGCGCGCCGATCTGTGGACCCAGGCGCGCGACTACAGCGCCGACGAGCGTGCCTGGCTGACGCAGACCCTCGACCGGATCTACGACGAATTCGTCGGCCGTGTCGCCGAGGCGCGCGGCTTGACCATGGAGCGCGCGCGCGAGATCGCCAAGGGACGCGTGTGGACCGGCCTGGAGGCGAAGCAGCGCGGCCTGGTGGACGAGCTGGGCGGGCTGGACGCCGCCATCGCCGCCGCGCGGTCGCTGGCCGGCCTCAAGACGGAAGGGCCGCCCGTCCTGCGCGAGTTCCCGCGCCAGCGCAGCGTCGCCGGCCGGCTGCTCGACCGCGTCCTGGGCCGCGAGGACGAAGGATCGGGCATCGAGATCCTGGCCGGGCTGGAGCCGGTGGAGGCCCTGGCCCGGCGCCTGGGCGTATTCGAGGAACCGGACGTGCTGGCGATGCCGCCGCTCGAAATCAGGTAGGTGCAAATCTGGCGGCGATCAGGAACTCGCGGTTGCCGTCGGCGCCCTCGATCGGGCTCGGCGCGATGCCCGCGACCGTCCAGCCGGGCTGCGCCGCCAGCCAGCGCTCGATCCGGTCGCAGACCTCCTGGTGCAAGGCGGGATCGCGCACGATGCCGCCCTTGCCGACAAGCGCGGGCCCGACCTCGAACTGCGGCTTGATCAGCGCCACCAGCCAGGCGCCCGGCGCGGCCAGCGCCATCGCCGCGGGCAGCACGGTCTCGAGCCCGATGAAGCTGGCGTCGCAGACCACCAGGTCGACCGGATCGGGAATCAGGGCGCGCGTCAGGTGGCGCGCGTTGGTCTTCTCCATCACCACGACGCGCTTGTCGCTGCGCATCGCCCAGGCGAGCTGGTTGTGTCCGACATCCACGGCATAGACCTTCGCCGCGCCCGCGCGCAGCAGCACGTCGGTGAACCCGCCGGTCGACGCGCCGACATCGAGCCCGACCTTGCCCGCGCAGGCGATGCCGAAATGCTCGATCGCCTTGGCGAGCTTCAGGCCCCCGCGCGAGACATAGGGATGCGCCTTGCCCTTGACCTCGACCGCCGCGTCGCCCGCGACCGAAAGGCCCGGCTTGTCCGCCCGCTGCCCCTTCACGAATACCAAGCCCGCCATGATCGCGGCTTGCGCCTTGGCCCGGCTGTCGAAATGGCCCTGCTCGACCAGGAGCTGGTCGAGGCGGAGCTTGGTGCCCGGTCGCGGCGGCGGCGTGCGCATGACGTGTTTTGCCGTCCTCGTTAAATGACCAGATGACAGCGAATTGGCGCTATTTTTGAGTTTATTTTACGCACGCCGGTTAGCGATTACGTGCGCAACACAGGATAGCCACAACCTAACCCTTCCTGAGGTTCGCCAAGGCGCGTATCCTTTTGCCAATCGTTTGTCGGCGACGCAACTAGGGGGGCATTCCATGGGCGATCAGTTTTACCTCGTGCAGCTTTCCTACACCTCCGAAGCATGGCGCGAACTGGTGGCGTGGGCGGCCAGCAAGGAAGTCCCCACGGCAGCCGATCGGCTGAAGGACGTGCTGGCGCTGATTGCGGCTCTTGGCGGCCGGATGGTGAAGATCGACTGCGACAACCAAAAGGGGATCGGGATCTTCGACGGCAAGTTCGTCGACCCGGGGCGCAATGACCTGGTCGCAATCCTCGCCTTCCCTTCCCAGATCGAGGCACTCGCTTTCAAGGTCGCGGTTGCGGCCGAGCCCGGCGTGAAGAGCGTATCGCTGACACTGCTGTTGCCGCTGGCGGAGGCAGTGCATGCCATAAAGATGGCGAGCGCGCGCATCGGCAGCTATCGCGCGCCGGGAAGGGGACCGAAGGCCACTTGAGGGCGGCGGGCGATTCCGCCTGACGACAGGCGGGATAGCAGCCATGGACTGTCCGCACTGCAGGGCACCGAACCAGGGCGAGGCAAAGTACTGCGCCCAGTGCGGCACGGCGCTGCTGCCGGCGGCGGGAAATTCGCACGAAAGCGAGCGCAAGCAGGTCACGGTTCTGTTTGCCGACATCTCGGGATCGACGGCGCTGATCAGCGGGCTCGATCCCGAGCGCGCATGGTCGCTGCTCGATCCGATCCTGCAGATGATGATCGACGCCGTGATGACTTACGGCGGCACCGTGGCGCAGATCCAGGGCGACGGAATCATGGCCCTGATCGGCGCGCCGGTCGCGCAGGAGGATCACGCGCTGCGCGCCTGCTATGCGGCGTTGCGCATGCACCAGCTCGCCGATCGGCTTGTACTGCCGGGCTATACCGGTGCGCCTATTCGGCTTCACGTCGGCATCGCAACGGGCGAGACCCTGGTTGGAATGATCGGTACCGACCTTAACCGCGGCTATAACGCCGTCGGCGAGGTCATCCACGTCGCTGCCCGGCTGCAGTCGAAGGCGAGCGCGGGCCAGACCTTGTGCACCGGCGAGACCAACCGGCAGGTCGCCGGATTCATCCGCACACGCTCGCTTGGCATGGTGGCGATCCGCGGCATCGCGCAACCGGTCGAGGTTGTGGAGCTGGAGAGCGCCAACGACGCGACGATGCGCTTCCACACCACGGCCGCGCGCGGCTTGACGGCGCTTCGCGGCCGAGAGCGCGAGTTGGCGGCGCTGCACGAGGCCGTTGCGCGCGCGACCGGCGGCGCCGGCGGCACGGTCGCCCTTTCGGGCGAGGCCGGCATCGGCAAGTCGCGCTTGGTGT
Organism: Rhodospirillales bacterium; assembly: GCA_016792605.1. Classification (GTDB taxonomy): domain Bacteria; phylum Pseudomonadota; class Alphaproteobacteria; order JAEULC01; family JAEULC01; genus JAEULC01. The sequence goes on along the minus strand of JAEULC010000477.1, from coordinate 12,635 downwards.
GGGAAGTGACTCGATCGGCCAGAATTGCCGAATGCCACGTGCTGGAGACAGGCTGCGCCTTCTTCGCCGGCAACTCGCCGTATTACCCGATTGTCGATTTGCTGCGGCGGTATTTTCACGTCGACCCGCTGGACAGCGCCGACAGCAACCGCTGGCGGGCGCGCAGCCGTCTTGCCGCGCTGCGCAGACCCTTGGCGCCAGCAGCCGAGCAGGCGCTGCTGGCACTTCTGGACCTCCAGTCCGACGAAGACCGCGACTGGGCCAAGCTCGAGCCGCCGCGCCGGCGCGAGGCGATCGAGAGCGCCTTTGTCGACTTGATCCTGCGACTGGCCGCGGAAAGCCCGGTAGTGCTCGTGGTCGAGGACCTGCATTGGGTCGACCAGGAGACGCACGCGCTCCTGCTGCGGCTCGCATCGCAGATCGCCGATGCGCGCGTGCTGCTCCTGGTCGATTTCCGGCCAGAGCACGACCTGCAATGGCAGCCCGCCGAGGGTTGCCTGCGCATCGGGATCGAGCCGCTGCCCTGGGACGCGATGCTGGCGCTCGCCGGACAGATGCTGGGCGGCGAAAGCAGCGTTCTTTCACTGAGGCAGGAGCTGGTCGCGCGCATGGCCGGCAATCCATTCTTCCTCGAAGAGACCGTGCGCGCGCTGGAGGACGCCGGCGTTCTGGTCGGCGAGCGCGGGCGCTTTCGCCTGTCGCAGGACGTGACGAACGTGCAGACGCCATCCTCAGTCCATGCCGTCCTCAGCGCACGCATCGACCGGTTGGAAACGCTCGAGAAACGCCTGCTGCAGTCGGCCGCGACGATCGGCAGCAGCTTCGCGCTGCGCGTGCTGTGCACGATGATGGAGGATGTGCCGGCCGAATCCGTCCATCGCCATGTCCGCTGCCTTGCCGATGCCGGGCTGGTCGTCGAGACCAGCCTGTACCCCGAGCCACGCTACGGCTTCAAGCATGCGCTGATGCAGGAAGTGACCTACGATGCCCTGCCACAGGGCCGCCGCCGCCACCAGCACGCGCAAATCGTGTCGGCGATCGAGACGCTCTATGCCTCGCGCCTGGCGGAGCACGTCGAGGAACTGGCCTATCACGCGGAGCGCGGGGAGGTATGGGATCGCCTGGCGCGCTACGCGCGCATGGCGGGACAGCGCGCGGCGGCCCAATCGGCCTATCGCGCAGCAGCCCGGCATTTCGAGCAGGCGATCGCCGCCTTTGAACAGCTGCCGCCAAGCGAGGCCGTCGCGACCGAGGCGATCCGGACCCGCTTCGAGCTGCGCAGCGCGCTGTTCCCGCTGGGCGAGATCGCGCGCGACCTCGCGCATCTGCGTCGTGCCGAGGAGCTAGCGCGCGACCTCAGCGACCGACGCCTGCTGGCCTGGGTCTCGGCCTACATGGCGCGCGACTTGGCGCTGCTCGGAGAGCCGGACGCGGCCTTGGCCGCGAGCGAGCGAGCGCTGGAACTGTCGCAATCCGTCGGCGACCTTGACCTGCTCGTGCTGACCCGCGCGTCGATCGGACAGGCGCACTACGCGTTGGGCAACTACGCGCTGTCGGCGCAGACGCTGCGTAGCCTGCTGAGCGACATCGCCAATGTCGACCGCAAGCAGCGCTTTGGCCTGCCTTTGCCCGGGCACATCATGTTCCGGTCGTGGCTGATCTGGTCATTGTCGCGCCTGGGCGACGCCGAGGCGATCGACGGCGTGATGGCAGAGTTGCTGAAGATCGCCGCTGACTTGGATCAGCCCCTGGCACAAACGATCACGCGCTACTCCTGCGGCTTCGCCCTAGTCAATTGCGGCGACCTAGTGCGCGGCGTCGACTACCTGGAGCAGGCGCTGGCGCTGTGCCGGCGCTGGGATCTGACCGCGTGGTTTACCAATGTCGCGTCCTGCCTCGGTTATGCCTATGCCAGAACAGGCCGAATCGCCGACGGTCTCGAACTGCTGCGCCAAGCGATCGAACGGTCGCGCCGGCTGCAGCTGATGATCAGCCATTCCATGGAGGTAGCCTGGCATGGCGAAGCGAGCCTCATCGCCGGCGATATCGATGTCGCCGCCACGCAGGCCGACGAGGCGATCGCGCTCGCGCAGCGCTACAAGGAACAAGGCAACGAGGCCTATGCGACGTGGCTGAAGGCCGAAGTCGCGCGGCATCGCGGCGCCTATGACGCGGCGCTAGTGCAACGCGCCGAGCAACTCGCCCGGGCCGCGGGCATGCGCCCGCTGCTGGAGCGATGTGTGGCCCTGGCTTCGCCGCCGCCTTCCGCGTCCGGGGCCGCCAACAGCGGGACCGCCTGGCTGCAGAAATGAGAACGGCGCGGGACGTTGCCATCCCGCGCCGTCGTACTTGCCTTGAAGCCTGAGGTTTACGCGCGCCGGTTGGCGGCGGCGGCTTCCTCGTAGCCCAGCGCGCTGATCGCGGTCTGGACGATATGCTGGGCGTTGAGCCCCGCCTCGTCGTACTGGAGCTGCGGCTTGTTGTGCTCCTGGAACTTGTCGGGCAGGCACATCGGGCGGATCTTGAGGCCCGAGTCGAGCGCGCCGCAGGTGGCGAGATAGTGGACTACGTGGCTGCCGAAGCCGCCGATCGAGCCTTCCTCGATCGTGATCAGCACCTCGTGCTCCTTGGCCAGGCGGCGCACCAGCTCGGTGTCGAGCGGCTTGTGGAAGCGTGCGTCGGCGACCGTGGTCGACAGCCCCTTCATCTGCAGCTCGTCGGCGGCCTTCAGGCATTCCTGCAGGCGGGTGCCGTAGCTGAGGATGGCGATCTTGGTGCCCTCGCGGATGATGCGGCCCTTGCCGATCTCCAGCACCGTGCCGCGGTCGGGCAGCTCCACGCCCACGCCCTCGCCGCGCGGGTAGCGCAGCGCCGAGGGGCGGTCGTCGATCGCGACCGAGGTCGCGACCATGTGCATCAGCTCGGCCTCGTCGGAGGCCGCCATCAGCACGATGCCGGGCAGGCAGCCGAGATAGGCGCTGTCGAACGAGCCGGCATGGGTCTGGCCGTCGGCGCCGACCAAGCCGGCGCGGTCCATGGCGAAGCGCACCGGCAGGTTCTGGATCGCCACGTCATGGACGAGCTGGTCGTAGCCGCGCTGCAGGAAGGTCGAGTAGATGGCGCAGAAGGGCTTGTAGCCCTCGCAGGCCAGGCCGGCGGCGAAGGTCACGGCGTGCTGTTCGGCGATGCCGACGTCGAAGGTGCGGGCCGGGAAGCGCTCGCCGAACAGGTTGAGGCCGGTGCCCGACGGCATGGCGGCGGTGATGGCGACGATCTTGTCGTCGTGCTCGGCCTCCTTGATCAGGCCCTTGGCGAAGACGTTCTGGTAGTTCGGCGCATTGGCCACCGGCTTGTCCTGCTTGCCGGTGATGACGTCGAACTTGTTGACGCCGTGGTACTTGTCGGCCGACTTCTCGGCCGGGGCGTAGCCCTTGCCCTTCTGCGTCACGACATGGATCAGGACCGGCCCGAGCTCGAGGTTGTCGCGGACGTTCTTCAGGACCGGCAGCAGGTGGTCGAGGTTGTGGCCGTCGATCGGACCGACATAGAAGAAGCCCAGCTCCTCGAACAGCGTGCCGCCGCCCATCACGATGCCGCGGGCGTATTCCTCGGCCTGCAGCGCGCGCTTGGTCAGCTCGCGCGGCAGAATCTTTACCAGGTCCTCGCCGATATGCCGCAGCTTGTGGAAGGGCTTGGACGACAGCACCTTCGACAGGTAGGCGTTCATCGCGCCGACCGGCGGGGCTATCGACATGTCGTTGTCGTTGAGGATCACGATCAGCCGGCTGTCCATGGCGCCGGCGTTGTTCATCGCCTCGTAGGCCATGCCCGCCGACATCGAGCCGTCGCCGATCACGGCGATGCAGTGGTTCTTCTTGCCGTCCATGTCGCGCGCCACGGCCATGCCGAGGGCGGCGGAGATGGAGGTGGAGCTGTGCGCGGCGCCGAACGGGTCGTACTCGCTCTCGCTGCGCTTGGTGAAGCCGGACAGGCCGCCGCCCTGGCGCAGGGTACGGATGCGGTCGCGCCGGCCGGTCAGGATCTTGTGCGGGTAGGCCTGGTGGCCAACATCCCAGATGATCCGGTCGTCGGGGGTGTTGAAGACGTAGTGCAGGGCCGCGGTCAGCTCGACCACGCCGAGGCCGGCACCCAGATGCCCGCCGGTGACCGAGACCGCGTCGATCAGCTCCGTGCGCAGCTCGTCGGCGAGCTGGCGCAGCTGGCTCTCCTTCAGCTTGCGCAACTCCGCCGGCACCTTGCACTGGTCGAGCAACGGCGTCTTGCTGGTCTGGTCGGTCATGATCTCAACCCCGATTTGAAGTTTTCTCGTCCGTTTTTTGCCGGGCCGCGCTTGTCCCGCACGGCGGCCCGCCCCCTGTCCTAGCCGTCCCCTTACGTGCGGCGTTCCACCACGAAGCGGGCGACGTCACGCAAGAGTTTCCCCTTTTCCCCAAAGACTTCAAGATGTTTTGCCGCCTGGTCGGCCAGGGCGGCGGCCTGCGACCGGGCCCGCTCCAGGCCCAGGATCGACACGAACGTGGCCTTGCCGGCCTCGGCGTCGCGGCCGACCGACTTGCCGACCTCCTCCTCGCTGCCCTCGGCGTCGAGCAGGTCGTCGGCGATCTGGAACGCCAGCCCCAGGTCGTGGGCATAGGCCTGCAGCTTGTGCCGGATCTCCGGCGGCTGCTTACCAAGAATTGCGCCCGCCTCGCAACTCCAGGCGATCAGCTCGCCGGTCTTCAGGCGCTGCAGCCGGGTGATGGCGCCGATGTCCAATTTCATCTTTTCGGCCATCAGGTCGAACTGCTGGCCGCCGCACATGCCCAGCGGGCCGGCGGAATGGGCCAGGGTGGCGATCAGGTCGCAGCGCACCTGCGGGTCGCCATGGGTCTTGGGGTCGGCCAGCACGCCGAAGGCCTGGGTCAGGAGCGAGTCGCCGGCCAGGATCGCGGTCGCCTCGTCGAACTGCTTGTGGCAAGTCGGCTTGCCGCGGCGCAGGTCGGAATTGTCCATTGCCGGCAGGTCGTCGTGGATCAGCGAGTAGGTGTGGATCATCTCCACCGCGGCGGCGGCGCGCAGCGCGCAGCTCTCGGCCACGTTGAACATCGCCGCGCCCTGCATGACCAGGAACGGACGCAGGCGCTTGCCCCCGGCCATCGCCGAGTAGCGCATCGCGTCATAAAGCCGGTTCTCCGGCACATCGATCCGCGGAATCAAGGCGTTGAGCAGCTCGTTGACCTTGCCGGCCGCCTCGGCCATTGCCGTATTCAAATCGGTCAAGACTTAGCCCCGATCTCCAGTTTGTCCCAGGTTCGCCGGGCCGGCGCTTGGCGCGCCGTCCGGGCCCAGGCTGATCTTCTCGATTTTTGCCTGCGCTTCCCGCAGCTTGGCTTCGCAATGCCGCTTCAGCGCCGCCCCCCGCTCGTAGGAGGCGATCGCATCGTCGAGCCGGCTCTTCCCGTCCTCCAGGCGGCGGACGATCTGTTCCAGTTCGGCGAGCGCATCCTCGAAGCTCATCGCCGCGACGTCGCGCGGCAATTTGCTCTCGGCCATTGCCTACAGCCCCCCTTGGGAAAAGGCGGCGGAGTTTAGTCGCGGCCCCCCGTCCCGGCAAGCGGCCAGCGCCAAAACCCCCAAAACAAACTTAATTCGTTGATTTATATCTACAAAATAGCAAAACAGCGCAGCCTGCCCAGGTCATTCCCGATGGCGGAAAACCACCATATTGCAACCGGCGGGGCCGAGGCCACATCCCGACGGCCCTCTTGCCTCTCCCTCCCGACGACGAAAGCCCCGCCATGTTCGACTTCCTGACCCCGGCAGCCATGACGGCCCTGCTGGAAGTGATCATGATCGACGTGGCGCTGGCGGGGGACAACGCGATCGTGGTCGGCATGGCCGCGGCCGGCCTGCCGGTCAAGCAGCGGCGCAACGCGATCATCGTCGGCATCGCCGCCGCCACGATCCTGCGCATCGTCTTCGCCGGCTTCACCACCCAGCTGCTGCAGATCGTGGGCCTGGTGCTGGCCGGCGGCATCCTGCTCTTGTGGGTTGCCTGGAAGATGTGGCGCGAGATCCGCGAGAAGACCACGCACGACGCGGCCGAGGGCGCCGCCGCGCTGGAGGGCGAGGATCCCAAGACCGCCGAGCCGAAGACCTATCGCCAGGCGATCACCCAGATCATCGTCGCCGACGTGTCGATGTCGCTCGACAACGTGCTGGCCGTCGCCGGCGCGGCGCGCGACCACGCCTGGGTGCTGATCGTCGGCCTGGTGCTGTCGATCGCGCTGATGGGCGCGGCCTCGACCTTCATCGCGCGCCTTCTTCAGCGCTACCACTGGATCGCCTATGTCGGCTTCGCGGTCATCCTGTGGGTCGCGCTGCAGATGATCTGGGACGGCACGCACGAGGTCGCAGCGAGGATCTAGCGCCGCCCCGGCGCTAGGGCAGGGCCTTGCCGTCGCGCAGCACCTGTTCCGCCTCGGCCGTGAAGGCGCCGTCGGCGCCATGGAGCACCAGCCCGGGCAGGAGCTGGGCCGGCGTGCGGACAGCCTTGCGGGCGCGCACCACGACGCGCCGCGCAGGTTCGCCGGCTCGTGGCCAGAACGGAATTACCGTCACCTCGCCGCAGCGCCCGCCGAGCGCCACGATCAGGTCGTCGAGCCGGTCGGCGCGATGCACCACGCACAGGCGTCCGCGCGGCTTCAGGAAGCGCAGCGCAACGTCGATCCAGGCCTCGAGGCTGACCTCCTCGACCGTCGCCTTGCGCTTCGACGCATCGGGCGGCGGGTCTGCGGCGGGTCCCGCCATGTAGGGCGGGTTGGTCATGACAAGGTCGAAGCCGTTGCGCGCCAGGTCCAGCGGCGGGCGGCGCAAGTCGCCCACATGGACGATGATGCGGCTGTCGAACTTGTTGGCAGTCACGTTCTCGGCGGCGAGCCGCGCCAGCGCCTGCTGCGCTTCCAGGCAGTCGATGCGGCAGCCAGGCACGCGCTCCGCCAGGCACAGGGCGGCAGCGCCGGCCCCGGCGCCCAGGTCGAGCACGCGGTCCCCCGCCTCGGCCGGCACCGCGGCGGCGAGCAGGATCGGATCCACCGCCACGCGGTAGCCACGCGCGGGCTGGCGGAACTTCACCCGGCCGCCGAGCAGCGCGCCGTTGGTGAGAACCTCCGCCGGCGCCTCCTCGGCGTCGCGGTCAATGACCAGTCGGGGTCGCATCGCGAATAAGCTGCCTCGCGGCCACAAGGTCGTCGTCGTGCACCATCACCCGACGCGGGAAGGCGCCGATCGACCCTTCCACGGCGCTGGTATACGCGTCCAGCACCGCGCAGGGAATACCGGCGCTGGAGAGCAGCGCCTCCATCCACGAGATTTCGACCGGATTGGTGCTGCGCGCGAGCTCTTTCATGCCGCCGTCCCGGGACCGTCACTCAAAGTACATGGGACCGACCGGTCATCGCCGCAATCGCCACGGCGGCGCTTTGTCAGGCGGAGGCGGCCATCCGCGGCACGGGCGCGTCGTCCTGTTCGGCCGCATCCCCGCGCCCGGCGAGGCGGCCGGGCAGGCGCACGGTCACCATCGTGCCGTTGTCGGGCTGGCTGGCGATCAGCATCCGGCCGCCATGCAGCTCGACCAGGATCCGGGTCAGCGGCAGGCCGAGGCCCGTGCCCTCGTAGCGCCGGGCCAGGCGGTTGTCGAGCTGGGCGAAGGGCGTCATCGCGACAGGAATGTCCTCGTGGCGCATGCCGATGCCGGTGTCGCAGATCACGATCTCGGCCTCGCCGTCGTCGCGCACGCGGCCCATGACGCTGACTGTGCCGCCCTGGGGCGTGAACTTGACCGCGTTCGAGACCAGGTTGGCGATGATCTGCTGCACTTTGGCGCTGTCGATGTCGATGGTCGCGCCCGGCGCCGGCGCGATGAATTCCAGGGTCAGGCCGGCCGCAACGCATTGCTGCTCGATCTCCGGCCGCTGGCGGTCAAACAGCCGCGCCAGCTCGACCGGCTCGGCCATCAGCTCGAGCTGCCCGGTCTCGCTGCGCGCGATGTCCAGGATGTCGTTGATGACGGCCAGCAGGCGCCGCCCGCTCTGCTCGATGTCGCGCGCGTAGCCCCGGTATTCCGGCTTGCCGACCGGGCCCAGCATCTCGCCGCCGATGAGTTCGGCGAAGCCGATCACGGCATTGAGCGGCGTGCGCAGCTCGTGGCCCATCGCGGCCAGGAAGCTCGACTTCGCGGCGCTTGCGGCCTGGGCCACGTTGCGCGCCTCGACCAGCGCGCTTTCGCGGTCCTTGAGATCGCTGACATCGGACCAGAAGGTGATGAGCCCGCCGTCGCGCGTGGCGCTCTGCGACACGCGCAGCCAGCGCCCGTCGGCGAGCCTGCCCTCGCCCAGCGAGTGCGGCATGCCGTCACCGCGCGCCTGCGCCTGGGTCGCGGCCTGGTAGCTGAACGCAAACGCCGAGGTCTCGGCGATGCGGCTGAGGAAGCGCGCGAATGGTGCCCCCGGGGCCATCGCGTCGGCGACGGTCCCGAAGTCGCGCTTGGCCTCGGAGTTGGCGAGCAGGATGTCCCCGCGGGGATCGACGAGGATGATGGCCTCGGGCGAGCTTTCGATCGCGTCCACCAGCTTGGCCTGGGCCGACTGGCGCTGGTCGACCTCGCGCTGCATCATCCGGCGCAGGTTGAGCTGCATCACGCGCATCGCGGCGAGCAGGCTGCCGGTTTCATCCTTTCCCGCCGGCGGGACGTCGACGGCGAGGTCACCGCCGGCTATCCTCTGCGCCACGGTGGATGCTGCCCGGATCGGGCGCACGATGCGGCGCGCGAGCGCGAAGGTGATGACCGTCGACAGGACCAGCGCGGCGCCGACCGCCAGCATGGTCAGCATCTGGTTCCACTGGATGGAATCGAGCGCCGCCTTGCGGAACAGGAATCCCTCGCCGGCCGCGGTCTCGACCAGGTCGTCGAGCGCCTGCGCCACCGCGGTCTCGGCCTTGGCTGTCGCGGCGCGATCGGCCTCGGCGCCGCTGAGCGTCGAGCGCCGGCGCGCCTCGACCCAGTCCTGCAGCAACCCGCTCGCCCGGTCGGCGGCGGCGACAATCTCGGGCGAATGGGCGCGCGTGCGGGCGATCTTCAGGTCGTCGCGCAGGTCCTTCATCAGGCGGTCGATCTGGTCGGCCTGGGCGTTGATCTCGGCCGTGGTGGCCGCGTGGTCCATGCGCACCAGCGCGCCCTGGATGGCGTAGAAGTCCGCCATTGCCGCGCGGGCATGACTCATCGCCATCAGCGGCCGGTCGAAGGTGTCTACAACCAGGCGACCGGACTCGGCGACGCTGTGCAACCCGAACAGGCCCATGACCGAAAGGATCAGGGACATGGCCAGGAAGCCGGTAAGGATCTTGCTGCGGATCGTCATCGACGTAATCGGCTACATGCCCGTTCTGGACGCCCAGTGCGCCGGGTAGGCGCGTTCGGCGGCGCCCCCGCGCTGCCTTGCGGGCACCGGGTGCGGGTAAGAATCCTCACATTATCTTAAGACCGCATTAACGTTCGTCGCGCTACCCATGGTGCAGATGGCAAGGCGCACCCATGGCCGGATTCGCGGCTGGACGACGGACGGGCTTGCCCTGATCCTTGGCCTGTCCCTGGGCGGCAGCCTCGCCTGGGCCTCCGTGCCGGTCGTGCATCAGCGCAACAAGGTGTTCGATCCCGGGCGGGTGGAAATTCCTCGCGGTGAATCGGTCCAGTTCACCAACGAAGACCCGTTCATCCACCACCTCTACATCGAGTCGCCCAACTTCACCTACGACAGCGGGGACCAGCGCCCCGGGCGCATGATCAGGATCACCTTCGACCAGCCGGGCGAGTATGTCCTGAAATGCGCCATCCACTTGAAAATGCAGCTCGAAATTTCAGTGAAGTAGCGTTGAACCGGCGGCACGATGCCGCCGTAACGCTATTTGGGGAGATCTAATCCCCGGTCTTCCGCCCACCAGGAACATCTCGATCAGGAGGAAATGATGACCTGCAAGACCCATGGCCTCGCGCTTGCGCTTGCGATGCTCGCCCTCACCGCCGCCCCGGCCGGCGCGGCGACGATCGTGGCGCTGACGCCCAAGAACGAGCTGGTATGGTTCGACACCGACAAGCGCGCGGCGAGCAAGCCAGTCGCGATCAAGGGCATCACGGGTAAGGTGATCGGCATCGACGTGCGGCCGATAGACAAGAAGCTCTACGCCGTGACCGACAAGGGCACGATCCTGACGGTCGATCCGAAGACCGGCGAGGCGACGCCGATGTCGGTGCTGGCCAAGCCCTTCGACCATGGCGGCCAGGCCTCGGTCGACTTCAACCCCCAGGCCGACCGGCTGCGCCTGATCGGGCTCAACGGCACCAGCTTCCGCGTCAACGTGGTCACGGGCGAGGTCGCCGTGGACGGGTCGCTGAAGTTCGATCCGAAGGACGCCAACGCAGCGAAGAAGGCCGGCGTGACCGCCGTCGCCTACACCAATGCGATGGCGAACGCGAAGGGCACCGAACTCTTTAACCTCGACACGGTGAACGGCGTGTTCGCGCTGCAAAGCCCACCCAATGACGGCATCATGCAGACCCGCGGCAAGCCTTCCGTGGACTTCAGCAAGTGGGCCGCGTTCGACATCATGCTGGACGCGAAGATGGACAACGTCGCCTACGTGGTCGACAAGGCCGTGCTCTATACCCTCAACCTCGACAGCGGCGCCGCGACCAAGGTCGGCGAGATCAGCGGCCTGCCGACGATCACGGACATCGCCATCGTTATCAATTAATCATCTGATATATTTGTATTTTACCCCGGTCGCGTCCGGCAGGGCGCGGCCGGGATTTGGTTTCCGGCCCCTGCTTCCGGCGACCTTGACCGGCGGGGGATGAGGCTTATGCTCCGCCTCGCTTGAACCCGGAAATCTCCGGGGCCGCCAGGGAGCAGATCAGCGTGGCAGTGGTCGTCAGTCTGGACAACGAACGGGCGAAAGGGCGCACCTCGCTCGACGCGCTGACGGCGCTCGTCGCCGAGGACATGAAGCGCGTCAACACGCTGATCGTGCAGAAGATGCACAGCCCGGTGGCGCTGATCCCGCAACTCGCGGGCCACCTGGTGGCAGCCGGCGGCAAGCGCCTGAGGCCGATGCTGACCCTGGCCTCGGCCAAGCTCTGCGGCTACCACGAGGATCGCCATATCGCGCTGGCGGCGGCGGTCGAGTTCATCCACACCGCCACGCTGCTGCACGACGACGTGGTCGACGAGAGCGAGCTGCGCCGCGGCCAGTCCTCGGCCAACGCGGTCTGGGGCAACAAGGCCAGCGTGCTGGTCGGCGACTTCCTGTTCAGCCGCGCCTTCGAGCTGATGGTGGCCGACGGGTCGCTGGCGGTCCTCGGCATCCTGTCGCACGCCTCCGCGGTGATCGCCGAGGGCGAGGTGCTGCAGCTCACCACCACCAACGACACGACGACGAGCGAGACCGCGTATCTGGACGTGATCCGGTCGAAGACCGCGCAGCTCTTCGCCGCCGCCGCGCGCATCGGCGCCGTGGTCGCCAGCCGGCCCAAGGCGGAGGAAGAGGCGCTGGAGTGCTACGGCCTGAACCTCGGCATCGCCTTCCAGCTCATCGACGACGTGCTCGACTACTCGGCGCGGCAGGTCGAGCTAGGCAAGACCGTCGGCGACGATTTCCGCGAGGGCAAGATCACCCTGCCGGTGATCCTGGCGTTCCGCCGCGGCAACGAGGAAGAGCGCCAGTTCTGGCAGCGCACGGTCGAGACCATGGACCAGCGCGACGGCGACCTGCAGCGCGCCATGGACCTGATGACCAGGCACGGCTCGCTGCGCGACACGGTCGAGCGCGCCCGGCACTACGGCGCGATCGCCCGCGACGGCCTCGGCATCTTCCCCGACGGACCGGAGAAGCGCATCCTCTTGGACGTGGTCGATTTCTGCATCGAACGCGCCTATTGACCGCGGCCGGCTTGACGGCACGGCGCGATCGGGATCGCGCCCGATGCCGGTGACGCTGTTCCGCGCTGCACTGCTGGCGGGGCTGGCAGCCATACCGCCGCTGGCGCTGCTCGGCCTTCCCGCGACGACGATCGTGTTCACGCTCTGCGCGCTCGCGGCCCTGCCGGTGCTGGCGCCTGCATGGCGCGCGCACTTGGCCATTGGCGCGGCCGGCGCAATTGGCCCAGTCGGCTGGGTCGTGCTGGCGATCCCGCTGCTCGGCCTCGTCTCGTCGCTGTGGTCGATCATGCCGGCCGAGTCGGCGGCGCGCGCGCTGAAGCTCTTCGCGATCGCGGCCGGCGGACTGGCACTCGCCGCCGCCGCACGCGGACCGGCCGCGCCCGATCCGCGCCAGGCGATCGGCGCGATCCTCCTCGGCATGGCGATTGCCGTGGGCCTGGCGCTGACCGACCACGTGTTCCTGTTCGAGGTCATGGAGGACGTCGAGCCGGGCTTCACCCCGAGGCGCGGCTTCTACAGCCGTGGCGCGACGGTGCTGGTGCTGTTCGCCTGGCTGGCGGTGATCGGGCTGGTACGGCTGGAGAAGCGCTGGATCGCGGCGGCGCTCTATCTCGGCGTCGGCCTGCTGGTCGCGCTGAAGTT